>JAEUVL010000241.1 GCA_016786965.1 Chitinophagaceae bacterium | reverse complement strand
CTGGGGTGTTGCTACTATGAATATCGGAGCCAATGACATTACGCTGAAAAACCTCACTATCACCAATAACTATGGTTTTGATTTTAAAGAAAGAACTATCTGGTGTGCTTCAGATACTTCAAAAACTAAAGAAAAAAAGCTCAGAAAGGATGGTCACCAGATGGCCCTGCGCACTATGAACATGGCCACCAGGCTAAAAGCAGTGAACTGCCGTTTTCGTTCTTTTGGCGGCGACACCGTCAGTCCATGGGAAACCATGAACGGCATGTGGTATTTCAAAGACTGTATCATGGAAGGTGGCGTTGACTTTTATTGTCCCCGTGGCTGGGCGTGGGCAGAGAACTGTGAATTCATCACTCATACTGGGCCTGCTGCTATCTGGCATGATGGGTCCGGCCATATTGATTCAAAAACAGTGTTGATAAACTGCAGGTTCAGCGGGTACGACAATTTTATGCTCGGCCGTTACCACCGGGAAGCACAGTTTTATCTTATCAATTGCGCCTTTGCAAAAAACATGAAGGATACCCCTATTTACCGAGTTCCAACCAACAACATAATAAACTGGGGTGAGAGAATATACTATTACAACTGTCATCGGGAAGGAGGCAATGATTTCAAATGGTACAGCAATAATCTTCCAGCCGGGGTGCAAGCAGGTGACATAACCGTTAACTGGGTATTTGGCAATCGCTGGAGCCCCGAAAAAAACTAACTATGCAATTATCAAAAAATGCCATCCGGCAGATTGCAGTAAAACCTGGATTAGATATCCCGGATTCAAGAATATTTGAGTTGCCTGAAAAAGTATTGCAGTTCGGTACGGGTGTTCTGTTAAGGGCCTTACCGGATTACTTTATTGATAAAGCCAACAAACAGGGTATTTTCAATGGCAGAATTGTTGTGGTGAAATCAACAGACAGCGACAGCAGCGCTTTTGATAAACAGGATGGCTTGTACACGGTTTGTGTCCGCGGGGTGGAAAACGGAACAACGGTTGAAGAGAACATAATCAATGCATCTATCAGCAGGGTCCTTGGCGCCAGGACTGACTGGAAAAGGATACTGGAATGTGCTCACAACCCGGAAATGAAAATTATATTCTCCAATACCACGGAGGTGGGAATACAATTAGTGCGGGATGATATAACAGCAGAACCTCCTGCCTCTTTCCCCGGTAAATTACTCGCCTTTTTACTGGAACGTTTTAAGGCATTTAACGGTAGCAAAGAAAGTGGAATGGTCATCGTACCCACAGAACTGATCACCGATAATGGTTCAAAACTGGAGAGCATTGTTTTGGAACTCGCCCACATTAATAATCTTGATTTCAAATTTATCGAGTGGTTAGAGAATCATAATATATTCTGCAATTCGTTGGTTGACCGAATCGTTCCCGGCAAACCCAATGCAGCAGAAACAAAGAAGATCGAAAATTCTTTGGGCTACCACGATGAATTGATGACTATGAGTGAAGTATTTCGTCTCTGGGCCATTGAAGGTGATGAAAGGGTAAAAGAAGTGTTGTCATTTGGCAAAGTGGATAAAGCCGTTGTCATTACCCCGGATATTACTTTGTTCAAAGAATTAAAGCTGAGGCTGTTGAACGGTACACATACATTCAACTGCGGCACTGCTTTTCTCTGCGGTTTTAATATTACCCGTGAAGCAGTATTGCATCCTGTTTACGGTGCTTTTACCAAAGAGCTCATGCATCATGAAATAGCCCCGGCTATTCCTTTTTCCATAGACGAAAAAGTAAAAACTGATTTCGCCAACAGCACATTCGAACGTTTCTGCAATCCCTTTATCGATCACCAGTGGCAAAGCATTACCGTTCAATACACTTCCAAAATGAAGATGCGGAATATGCCGCTCTTGCAAAGGCATTATGAGTTAAACAGGGCTGTGCCCATGCATATGGCCACAGGCTTTGCCGCTTACCTGTTGTATATGAAAGTGACGAAAAAGGCCGGCACTAAATATTATGGTGAAAGAAAAGGTCCGAATGAATATCGGGACGAGTATGAAATAAAAGACGATGCGGCCGAGTATTTTTACAAAGTATGGAATAATGGCAATACAGCTGAAGTAGTTGCCGAAATAATGACCAATGAAGAGCTGTGGGAAATTGACCTGTCCAAATTACCCGGTTTTCTGCAGGCCGTTCAGGAGCAATTGCAGGATATGATAAATAACGGAGTGCTGGCAACTGTTGAGCTACTCGAAAACAAAAAAGTTACGGTGTGAAGCACAAGGTTTTAAAAGTACATCCAAAAGATAATGTCATTGTGGCATTAACCAATCTTTCAAAAGGAGAGACCATCTCTTTTGAAGCTGTTGACTACCTGCTGCAGGAAGATATCCCCGCCAAGCATAAATTCTTTATGCATGA
>JAEUVL010000418.1 GCA_016786965.1 Chitinophagaceae bacterium | reverse complement strand
CTGGTAGGTCAATGCAACAGCCGCTAAAAAAGTAATGATAAGATAGGAAGGCAGCCCGGTGATCATGTGAATGAATTTAGTGCTGCAAGATACTTTATTTAAAAAGCCTTCCCGCATTTGCAGGAAGGCTTGTTTTTATTGCAATAGCCGTTAATTGTTTTATGCTTCCGCCTCCATATAACTTTCTACCGGCTCACAGGTGCAGATGAGGTTGCGGTCACCATGGGTATTGTTTACCCTTGCCACACTGGGCCAGAATTTATTCTGCGTTACATAATACAGCGGGAATGCAGCTTCTTTTCTTGAATAGGAATGATTCCACTCATCTGCCGTTACCACAAATTGTGTATGCGGTGCATTTTTGAGTGCATTGTCTTTTTTATTGGCCCGGCCTTCTTCTATCGCTTTTATTTCTTCCCGGATGGATAACAGTGCATCACAGAAACGGTCCAGTTCTCCTTTGTCTTCACTTTCTGTTGGTTCAATCATGATCGTTCCCGGCACGGGGAAGCTCATGGTAGGGGCATGGAAGCCATAATCGATCAGGCGCTTGGCCACATCTTCTGCTTCCACTTCTGCGGATTTTTTAAAAGGACGAAGATCTACGATGAACTCATGCGCACACTGACCATTGTTATTGGTGTATAAAATATCATAGGCCCCGTCCAGTCTTGCCCGCATATAGTTGGCATTGAGGATAGCATATTCAGTAGCGGCTTTTACTCCAGCACTGCCGAGCATCCGGATATAACCGTAGCTGATGAGCAGGATGGAAGCGGAGCCGTAAGGGGCTGCGCTTACTGCTCCGGGGGCAGGTAACTCTTCAGGAGTACGCAACTCTCCAGGGGTTTTTAACCCCTGGAGAGTTATATGACCAGGTAAATGTTTTGCTAAATGTGCTTTCACACAAATAGGGCCCATGCCGGGACCTCCGCCACCATGCGGTATGGCAAATGTTTTATGCAGGTTAAGGTGACATACATCTGCGCCGATGAGCCCGGGGGCTGTTAATCCTACCTGCGCATTCATATTGGCGCCATCCATATATACCTGGCCGCCATGCTGGTGAATGATATCAGTGATCTCTTTTACTGTCTCTTCATAAACACCGTAGGTGCTGGGATAAGTGATCATGATGCCGGACAATTCATTGCTGTATTGTGCAGCTTTGGCTTTCAGGTCTTCCACATCAATGTATCCGTTATCGAGGGCTTTTACCACGACCACTTTCATGCCG
>JAEUVL010000393.1 GCA_016786965.1 Chitinophagaceae bacterium | reverse complement strand
GAAAAATATCTTGATAAAAAAGAAGTGGAAGGCTTTCTTTTTAACTACCGTCATTTATACGGCACCTATGATTATGTAGGAGATTCCCGCCGCTGGTACAGTCATGAAATAAGATTGCTCCGCCATACCGACAATGTGGTTTCCTACCGGGATGCACAGGGTTTCCGTTCCAAACAAAATAAAAAGTTACGGGTGAAGCGGGTGGATGCTTCTATTTACCACTACGGCTGGGTAAGGCACCCGCATAAACAATTAGAAAAACTCACCAATTTCTATGGGCTTTGGAATGGCGAACAATATACCGCCCCTGAACTGAAGGAGGAAGACAGTTTTGATTTTTTTAAAGATGCTGACTCTGTTACCCTTTTTACCGGCACCCATCCGGCCGTAATGCAAAAAAGAATTGCGGAGAAGAACTGGCAGGTAAAATTTGATCATCGTAAAAAGAAATTCTCCTTTAAAGACAAACTGTTGTACCGCTTCGAAAAACTGACCGGTATCCGTCCTTTTCAGTACCGGAATTACAAGATCATTTAAGCACCGGCTCAGACAACATCTCTTTGAGAGCCAGAATTGTATGAGGGTATACCTTATGTCTTCCGGTGGCCTTCTGCTGAAACCTATCCCCATTTTCCCTGAATGGTTATCTTTGCCCGGCCCTCAACAAAAGCGGCAATAAAACTATTTGCATGGACCCCCATTTCAATCCGAATAAACAGCATACACTGAAAGGCGAAGTCAGCATTTCCGGCACAGGTTTGCATACCGGCGTACTGGCCGACCTGACCTTAAAACCCGCCGCCCCCGGTTTCGGGTTCCAGTTTCAACGGATAGATCTTCCTAATCAACCTATTATCAAAGCGGATTGCGACCTGGTAACGGATGTAAGCCGCGGCACCACCCTGGAATCCAACGGTGCCAAAGTAAGTACCGTAGAGCATGTGCTGGCTGCCCTCGTGGGTATGGGTGTTGACAATTGCCTGCTGGAGATCAACGGACCTGAAATGCCGATCATGGATGGCAGCTCTGAGCCCTTTGTGGAATTGATAGAAGAGGCCGGCGTTATTGAACAGGATGCCGCCAAAGTTTGGTACAGCATTGATGAAAATATTTATCATTACGATGAGTCCAAGCGGGTGGAAATGGTGGCCATGCCATCGATGGACTACCAGGTAACCACCCTGATTGACTTCAACTCACCGGTACTGGGAACCCAGCATGCCGGGTTAAAGCATATCAAAGATTTCAAAACGGAGATTGCCCCCTGCCGCACTTTTTGCTTTCTTCATGAGCTGGAAATGCTGCTGGATAATAATCTTATCAAAGGTGGTGATGTGAACAATGCTATTGTTATAGTGGACAAGCCCGTGGATGAGAAAGAAATGGACCGGTTGAGAAAAATATTCCGTAAGGATAAGATAGAAGTAAAAAGCGAAGGCTACCTGAACAACCTGGAGCTTCGGTTTCCCAATGAACCTGCCCGTCACAAACTATTAGATGTGATCGGCGACCTGGCCCTTATCGGCTATCCCATCAAGGGACGTATCATTGCCAACCGGCCCGGGCACAGCACCAATGTGGAGTTTGCTAAAAAGATAAAGCAATACATCAAGAAAAATAAACACACCAAAGGAGTGCCGGTGTATAATCCCAATCAACCACCGGTGTATGATCAGCAATTCATTGAAAAAACATTACCTCACCGCTACCCTTTTGCACTGGTGGACAAGATCATTGAATTGAGCGATACTCATATTGTAGGCATCAAAAATGTAACATTCAATGAATGGTTCTTCCAGGGACATTTCCCCGGCAATCCTGTGATGCCTGGTGTACTGCAAATAGAAGCCCTGGCGCAATGTGGGGGCATACTGGCCATCAACCTGAGCGGTGAAGGGCAATATGATACTTATTTTCTGAAGATAGACAATTGCAAATTCAAGAACATGGTACGCCCCGGTGATACACTGATATTGAAGATGGAATTATCAGCCCCTATCCGCCGCGGCATCTGCGAAATGAAAGGCACTACCTATGTGGGCAATAAGGTTTGTGCAGAGGCTGATTTGGTGGCGCAGATCGTAAAGCGATAATCCCAATTTCAAATCCCACACGGTTCTTCATGGAAAATAATAAATCCTATCTACGGCATTTTGGCCTTTTGTTCCTGTTATTTCTTTCGGTCAGCGTCCTGATTGTGTGGCAAATCACTGGTCAGCGTCCCGATTCCTACAACCAGTTCGGCCTTTTCACCATAATCGTTGAATTCCTGCCGGGTATCCTCACATTGGCCGTTGTTGGGTTTGCAACTGGCAACAGGAGCGCTGCCATTGGCTCCATTATTTTATTGGTAGTTTTAAAGACTGTCCTGTTTTTATTAAGACCTGAGTTCAACCAGGAGTCCGGTCAGGGGCTCAAATTCTGGCTCAACCAACTGGTATTTCTATGTCCCTATATGCTCTTCCTGGTAATGACAAAGCCGGAAACAAAACGAATACCGTTGTTACTGATCTGTACTTTATTGGTATATGGCGACAATAATATGTTTGCAGCGATGCAGGGTATTGATAAGATCAATGATTTATTCGACCTTGAATGGAATATACCAGCTTACATTCCTTACTTCTTTTCGTATTTGCTCGGTCTTGTAATTCACTTTTTATTGCTCTGCGAGCTGGTAAACTATGGAAAAGGGAAAGCCGCAGGTTACCGGCCAAGGCTGCTGAACCCGGGCAATGAGTATTCAAAACTTACAGGAACACTTATTTTCTGGTCGCTTAAACTGTTCATAGTATTATCAGTAATCGGTTGTCCGTTTACACTAGAATCATTTGTCCGGTTTATGGAGGGAGAAGCATTTTCTCATTTAAGAGACATGAATTATCTGAAATGGTATTACCTGCTATCAATACTGGCCACTATCCCGCTAATGTTTTGTGCAGCGTGGTACTTGCGTAAGTTCATGATAGAGTATTTTATGACCTGGCAGCATACATCCCGGCTGCTATACTGGTTTTTATTATTACCGGTGCTTGGTTTTTTCGGCTGGCTGATCATGTTGGCGGATAGTGACAAGAACCACTCCTTTGCAGAACGGAAAAAAACATTGGGTGATTTTTCATCCTCCTCCAAAAACGGCATTATTACCGTATTCCTGATTTTGCTGGCACTACGCCTGCTGCTTACGTTATCTACTGGCCAGGCAGGTTCTATTCTTGCGGTAGTGCTGTCTGCAGGTCTCTTCTTCGCTATGATCAGTTCCCGCGGAGGGTACTATTTAAATCTTTACCTGAATCTCCTGGTGATGGTCGTTTTGCTACTGATACTGTTTTTGGGGAAAGGGGCGGGTGGTGAGTATATATTCTTTTTCTATCCGCTGATTTTATTCAACATGTTGCAGATAATATTGATCTTTCCCGCCCTGCATATTGAGGCCTTTGATTATATTTCATATGAGGAAGAAGAAACCTGGCAGCCAGGGCAAGACCTTTTTTAATCAGGTATCGGTTGAAACAAACCTGTCTTTTATTCCGCTTCTATCCGGGCGGGGCAAACACACACTTTCTGCATGTTCTGGTCCATCCCAAAAGGCAGGAATTGATCGTTAATCCAGGTCACTTTTGTTTTTCCGCAATGATGCTGAAATAACCCCGCCATCAGTCAGTTTTTCTTATCCACACACCTTTGAAAACAGGTCAAAAAAGGGCTTTATAATCCCTGTTTACCCACCTTATTTTCGTACATTTGTCAGTATTCATTTTCTCATTTTTCACAATAGTTTTTTACCATATTTATGACCACAGAAGCTAAAGAAAAAGCAGCCGCCATTTCAGCCGGTTATAGTGCAGATAGTATACAGGTATTAGAAGGTTTGGAAGCTGTTCGTAAACGCCCGGCGATGTATATTGGTGATATCGGGGTGAAGGGTTTGCACCACCTGGTGTATGAAGTAGTGGATAATTCCATTGACGAAGCATTAGCCGGTTATTGTAAAAATATTTTCGTTACCATTCATGAGGATAATTCTATTTCTGTAGAAGATGATGGTCGTGGTATTCCAACGGCCATGCATAGCAAAGAAAAACGATCGGCACTGGAAGTGGTAATGACCGTACTGCATGCTGGTGGTAAGTTCGATAAAGGTTCTTATAAAGTATCCGGCGGTCTGCACGGAGTGGGTGTGAGTTGTGTGAATGCCCTGAGCAAAGACCTGAAAGTAACCGTAAACCGGGATGGGAAAATATTTGAACAGGAATATAAGATCGGTGTACCGCAATATGCGGTAAGAGAGGCTGGCACCAGCGAGAAAACAGGTACCAAGGTTCATTTCTGGCCAGATGATACCATCTTCATCACCACTATTTACAACAAAGACATCCTGGAAAGCCGCCTGCGGGAATTATCCTACCTGAACCGCGGCGTACGCATCACCCTTACCGATATAAGAGAAAAAGAAGAGAATGGGGAAAGCTATACCAATGTGTTCTACAGCGAAGGCGGCATCGTAGAGTTTGTGGAAATGCTGGACAATAATGCCGGCCGCAGTGCACTGATCCCCAAGGTGATCTATGTGGAAGGAAGAGATGAAAGCACTAACGTAATGGTGGAAGTGGCACTCAGCTACAACGACAGCTACAGCGAACACATTTACTCTTATGTAAATAATATCAACACCATCGAAGGAGGCACCCATGTATCCGGCTTCCGCCGTGCTTTAACGAGGGTATTTAAAAGCTATGGCGATAAGAACGGGTTATTTGAAAAAGCCAAAGTAGAAATTGAAGGGGATGACTTCCGTGAAGGATTGAGTTCTATCATTTCTGTAAAAGTGCCGGAACCACAATTTGAAGGACAAACAAAGACCAAACTCGGCAACAACGAAGTAATGGGTGTGGTGGATACCACCGTATCCAAAGTATTAGAAGCTTATCTGGAAGAAAATCCCAAAGAAGCGAAGAACATCGTGGCCAAAGTAATACTGGCAGCACAGGCAAGGGCCGCTGCCAGGAAAGCAAGAGAGTTGGTACAGCGTAAATCCGTATTAACAGGTGGCGGCTTGCCCGGTAAACTTGCCGATTGCTCAGACCGTGACCCGCACCGTTGCGAATTATACCTTGTGGAGGGAGATTCTGCGGGTGGTACTGCGAAGCAGGGCCGCGACAGAAGTTTCCAGGCCATCCTTCCGCTCCGTGGTAAGATATTGAACGTGGAAAAGGCGATGGAACACAAGATCTACGACAATGAAGAGATTCGCAATATGTTCACTGCCCTGGGTGTAAAAATGGGCACTCCGGAAGATCCCAAAGCTCTTGACCTGAGCAAACTCCGTTATCACAAACTTATCATCATGACGGATGCTGATGTGGACGGTTCGCATATCGCCACCCTGATCCTCACTTTTATCTACCGCTATATGACGGAACTGGTAGAGCAGGGCTATGTATATATTGCACAGCCGCCACTCTACCTGGTGAAGAAAGGAAAAGAACAGGCCTACGCCTATAATGAAGTACAGCGTAAGACATTAGTGGAAAGGCTGGGTGCCGGAAAAGACGATTCAGTGAACATACAGCGATACAAAGGTTTGGGAGAAATGAACGCTGAACAGTTGTGGGAAACCACGATGAACCCGGATACC
>JAEUVL010000375.1 GCA_016786965.1 Chitinophagaceae bacterium | reverse complement strand
AGCAATAAATCTGATAAGAAGAAAAAAGCAGATGAGAAATCAGAAGCCGGACAACAGACAACCGGTAACGGTCAACCAGAAGTTACAGAATCAAATATTGTTGACCTTGGTAAACTGACAGTGGAAGAACTGCTGGAAGAAGTACAAAAAAGGGTGCAGGCTTCTCCTGATACTAAATTGAAGAGAAAACTGGCCAGCATTGTTGAGCGCCGGGCATTACCCGCCAAGCGTCGTGGCTTTACTCAAAAAGCAAAGATCAACGGACAGGCCATCTTCTTACGCACCGGTGAATACGGAGATGGAACACTGGGAGAGATCTTCATTGATATGGCCAAAGAAGGTGCCACTATGCGCAGCATGATGAACTGCTTTGCTATCTCCATTTCTATCGGCCTGCAGTATGGTGTGCCACTGGAAGAGTTTGTAGATAAGTTTGCCTTTACCAGGTTTGATCCGTCAGGTTTTGTAGAGCATCCGAATATTAAATCCACCACTTCATTAGTTGACTTTATCTTCCGGGTACTCGGTTATGAATACCTGGGCCGTACAGACCTGGTGCATGTGCTGGACAAACCGGAAGTAATGAACACCGGAGCTGATGAGTGGGATGAAGTGCCTTCCAATCCATTGGAATATGCAAAAGACCCTGAACTGTCCAGTGTTCGTGTTACTCCATCTTCCGGAAGCACAGCTCCACAGCCGGTAAAGAACCAGCGGGCAGCGCAGGCGGTGAAAGCAGATAGTGGAATGGAAGCCATGAATGCGGCAAACAAGAATATGCAAAGTGATGCGCCGGCCTGCAATGTATGCGGCCACATCATGATGCGCAGCGGCACCTGCTACAAATGTTTGAATTGTGGCAACCAGGGTGGTTGCAGTTAACAAAAGAACAAGGACGGAAAACCAAATAAAGAAAGTACCCATTAAACTCATCCCGGCTATCCAGCCGGGATGTTTGTTTTAGTAAAGTCCCTATAGAAAGGTGGGTGGAAAATTCATTGGAGAAAAGAACATTTCACAAGTACTTATTGGACATTATTAAAAATTCGTTCCCTACTTTCATAGCTCAATAGCTAACTATGAAAACCAGGATCGTTCTTTTGCTTATTATCGGAAGTATAGTATTCCAGGCCTGCAACAGGGCCATGAGTCCATACGAGGCGGCTAATCATCCCAGAGGAAAAAAATGCAGGGACATCAAGTAGATAATAACTAATAGATTGAATAGATAATAGTTGTTGATGCTTGTCTGAGAGTCTGCGTCTGGCAATTTTACAATGATTGGCCCGGCTGTAGTATTATTATCCTCGTTACTTCCGCAAACAGACAGACTCTTCATCGTTACCCCCCACTATTCAACAATACATTTGGCATCTGGGAGAGGAGTATCACTCTCCACCGAAAACGTTATTCACGGCGCCTTCCAGCATCGGGAATTTTTCCACTACATATCCTTTGATGGTAGCAATGGCCTGTTTTGCCTGCTCGTCAGTAAGACCGGCTTCTGCCTTTAGTTTATCAATTAGTTCTTGCATTTTTGTTTAATTATTTATTCAAATCTACACACATTAGCCCAGATAACATTCCTGTGTGCGGCTTCCCGGTTATGAACGTTAAGCCCCTGGACGTTAGTATCAAACGAGGGACCGACTTCGTAAAAGTCAAAGCCTAATTTCAATTCATTTTCTTTTTTCCTGCTGGTTAAGTATGCAGCGAAATCTAGTTTACCGGCAGGCGGAATCTTTAGAATAACAGGCCAGCTTGCATTACATACAAAGCGGGCAGAAGCTGTAAATTTTGCAGTATCCAATTGAAGAGAATAGGGCAGTCCGTCACATGAAGTGCTAAGGAAGTAAACCGTATCCGCATAGGGATTATGCAGCGTTGCATTTACTGTAATGCCCGTATTAATCCTTTTTGCAGTGAAGCTAAAATGGATATCACTGTGTTTTTTTGTTTGGGAATAGCTTACCAAACAGCAAAGCAATATTCCCAGGCATAAAGTGATCCTGTTCATTTTTTGATGTTTTAAAGCCGGTTGGGATAGTTTACGCCACTTTCAGCAAACTCAGTTTGCTCTTATCAAACTTACGTTTGGCATATTCCAGGTCCAGGGTAAATTCTTTTTCCTTGGAAGAGGGCATTTCAAACATAGCGTCGGTAAGAATGCCTTCACAGATGCTGCGGAGACCACGGGCACCCAGTTTGTATTCTATGGCTTTCTCTACCATAAAATCGAGTACATCCTGTTCGATCGTCAGGTTGATGCCTTCCAGCTCAAACAGGCGTTGGTATTGTTTGATCAGTGCATTCTTTGGTTCGGTAAGGATGAGGCGGAGTGTGGCAGCATCCAGTGGGTCCAGGTGTGTGACCACGGGCAAGCGGCCCAGTAATTCTGGTATCAGGCCAAAACCCTTCAGGTCCTGCGGATTTACATAGCGCAGCAGGTTCTTCTTCATATCTTCCTGCAGTTCTTTGTCCACATTGAAACCGATCGTATTGGTCTGTACCCTGCGGGCTATGATACGGTCTATGCCATCAAAAGCGCCACCACATATAAAGAGGATATTCTGTGTATTGATCTTTACTAATTTCTGTTCCGGGTGCTTGCGTCCCCCTTGTGGCGGTACCAGTACTTCGGAGCCTTCCAGCAGTTTCAGCATTCCCTGCTGCACGCCTTCACCACTCACATCACGGGTAATGGAGGGGTTATCTCCCTTGCGGGCTATCTTATCAATCTCATCTATGAAAACGATGCCTCTTTCGGCAGCCGATACATCGTAGTTGCACACCTGAAGCAGCCGGGAAAGGATGCTTTCCACGTCTTCACCTACGTAACCGGATTCGGTGAATACGGTAGCATCAACAATCGTGAAGGGAACGTTCAGCAGGCGGGCAATGCTTTTGGCCAATAATGTTTTACCCGTGCCGGTTTCACCCACCATAATGATATTGCTCTTTTCTATCTCTACATCGCTGGTGGCAGTAGGCGCATTTTCAGTATTTCTTTGTTGTAAACGCTTGTAGTGGTTGTACACGGCTACGGCCAGTGTTTTCTTGGCCTCATCCTGTCCGATCACATATTCATCCAGGAATTTTTTGATCTCAATGGGCTTCTTTACGTTGAGTTTGAATGAAGAAGTACCTTTTTCGTCTTTAATGGTCAGCTCCTGGTCAATTATCTCCCGGGCATGCTCTACGCAGTTTTCACAAATATGTCCTTCCTGTCCCGCAATGAGGATCTTCACCTCATCACGGCTGCGGCCACAAAATGAACAATGTAAAGGATTCTTTGCCATATTTTCTTACAGTATAACGGATTACAAACGTGTTCGTAACTCACAAAATTATAAAACCACCCGGACAAGCACGGGTTTATTTCCCGAAAGCAGATCAAAAAGGCCTGTTCTGATAGCAGAACAGGCCTTATCTGTTTATTATCAGCTGTTTATAGTTTTTCTACCAGTTTGTCTGCAATGCCATATTTGATGGCTCCCTGTGCATCCATCCAGTAATCCCGGTCAAAATCCTTCATGATCTGTTCTACGGTTTTTCCACAATTCCTGGCAAGGATACCGGCACCGATCTCTTTTACCCGCCTGGTCTGCTCAGCCTGGATCTCCAGGTCGGCACTTACGCCCTGAATATAACCACCCAGCGAAGGCTGGTGTATCATGACTTCCCCATGCGGGAAAATGTAGCGCTTCCCTTTTTCGCCACCACTCAGCAGGATACTGCCCATAGAGGCTGCCAGTCCCATACAAATAGTGCTTACCGGGCTGCTGATCATTTGCATGGTGTCATACATTACCATACCGCTGGTTACCACTCCGCCAGGGCTGTTGATATAGAATTTGATCTCTTCTCCGGGCTTATCGGCGTCCAGAAGCAACAGCTTGCTTACAATGTCTTTGGCGCTTTTATCATCCACCACGCCCCAGAGGTACACAGCTCTTTTTTCAAAAAAATAACGTTCTAATTTTTTATTGAACATACCCAGTTCGTTGTCGCTTTTGGGGCGTTCTTCTTTTTCCTCTTCTTCCTCTTCAGCTCTCCAGTCGTTATATAAATACTGTTTGCGGTTCATATTATAATATTTCTTTTATAAGATTTTAGAGAATTATCCTTACCTGATATGTACTTTATTTCATTTGTCCAAATCAGCACATTCTCACAAGGGCTGTTTAGTCCTTCTTCACCTTTCTGGGGTTGGTCAGCAGCACTTCATCCACTAATCCATACTCTTTGGCTTCGGCGGCCGTCATCCAGTTGTCCCGGTCAAAATCTTTTTCGATCTGCTCGAGCGATTTGCCGGTATGTACATTCACCACTTCATACAGTTCTTTTTTCAGCTTGCGGATCTCATTCACGGTTATTTCAATATCACTGGCCTGTCCGCCAATAGCGCCGCTGGGCTGGTGCATCATAATGCGGGAATGTTTCAACGCAGCTCTTTTGCCCTTGGTGCCTGCTCCCAGCAGTACACAAGCCATAGAAGCGGCCACACCAATACAGATAGTAGCGATATCAGGACTTACATATTGCATGGTATCATACACTCCCAGGCCTGAATATACACTACCGCCTGGGCTGTTGATGTACATATTGATATCACGGGAACGGTCGGATGAGTCCAGGAACAGCAACTGTGCTGTAACAATGTTGGCGATCTCATCATTAATAGGGTATCCCAGGAAGATGATACGGTCCATCATCAGGCGGCTGTACACATCCATTACTGCCACATTCAGCGAACGCTCCTCAATGATATTAGGCGTCATTGCCGTAACCATATGAGAGGCATAGCTGTGCAGGGTATTGGACGAAAGGCCACGGTGTTTTACCGCATATTTTTCAAACTCTGAATTAAAGGTCATGAGCTATAAGTTAATAAGTTTAAAAGTTGACAGGGTGATACGTTTTCGGGTGGGTAAGAAAAAGACAGTTGATAAGAAGCAATTGTGTCAGCTATTCAACAGGCCCGTTTTTCAACCCTATCTCCCTGATCATCAAATATCCGTCCAAATGGTGTAACTGCAAAATCACTGACAGAAAGTCGTGTATCTGAAAGCCAGAAAGTCCGAAAGAACTATTCTTTGAAAAGAAATAGTCTTCCGGACTTCCATGCTTCGGACTTTTTGACTTAATTAATGATGGTGATGCTGATGTTCTTCCACCATTTTGGTGAATTCTTCTGCACTGATGTCTTTATCGGCTGGTTTCACCTGAGTGGCTCCCCATTCAAATATCTTTTGTGTCTGGAGGCGGTTATAGGCATCCTCCACATACTTTCTGTCTTTCATCATTTTTTCTACATAATCAGCTACCCAGGGCTGGTCGTCGCTCAGGTTAGCACCGCCCATATAGCTGAAAAGCTGCTGCTTGGCAAAAGCCCTTACCTCATCCGGGTTTACTTGTATGGCATTGTCCTGCACGATCTTGTCTGAGATCAGTGTCCATTTCAGCTGACTGAGGAAAGTGGGGAATTCTTTTTCCACTTCTTCGTCGGTCTTGGCAGTTTCACCTTGAGATTTTACCCATTTCTTTAAAAAATCAGCAGGGAACTCAATTTGAGTATGGTCCACCAGCTGATGGAACACCTGGTCGTGGATCTGGTTATTGGCCTGGCTGTTCCAGTAGTTTTGAATTTCTGTTTTTACTTTATCCCGAAAATCCTGTTCTGTTTTTACATCCTGGTTAGGATAAAGCTGGTTGAAAAAATCTTCGTTCAGTTCCCTTTTTTCCAACAGGCCCACCTTAGTGATAGTGATAGTGAAATATCTCTCAGCCGCAGCAGAGTCTTCTTTGTCCAGGCCCAGGTCACCAATTATCCACTCTCTTTCTTTTTCATCAAAAGCAGATAGTAGTTGAACCGTTTCTGCGTCGCCCGCTTTCTTGCCCATCCAGTTTTTACGGAAGCCTTCTGCGAAGTATTTTACCAGTATCGAATTGTCTTTTTTGATCCCGCCTTCTGCTTCGCTGCCATCAGCATTAGCTTCCACAAAATTTACATTCAGCACATTCTCTTCCGTGGTCACGGTTTCTTCATCCTTCATGTTACCATAACGGTTCTGCAGGCGGTCCACTTCATTGTTCACCATTTCATCGGTCACAGTCACTACATAGCGGGTAGTTTTTGCTTTGGCCAGGTCGGGCAGGGTGAACTCAGGCTTCATACCTACTTCGAACTCGAATGTATAATCAGATGGATTATTTACATCCAATTGTTTGAAATCAGATTCGAGGGGGAGAGGCTGGGCAAAAATGTCCAGTTTATCGTTTTGCAGGTAGCCGATCAGTTCTTTGTCAACGGTTTTCAATACTTCATCAGTAAACAAAGAAGTGCCATACATTTTTTTGATAAGCCCGGCAGGCACCATGCCTTTGCGAAACCCGGGAATATTTGCTTTTTTGCTGTATTCCTTCAGCGCTTTTTCAAAGGAAGGGAGGTAATCGGTCTTTTCCAGTTTCACTGTCAGCTTTTCGTGCAGCAGACCGATGTTTTCTTTTGTAACAGTTGCCATTTTATTAAGTTGATAAGTTTAATAGGATGAAAAGTTGATAAGAACTGGCATTCCCTGTTATCTTATTAACTTTTCATCCTGAAAGGTCCGGATGGAGGGACTCGAACCCCCACACCTTACGGCATCAGATCCTAAGTCTGACGTGTCTACCAATTTCACCACATCCGGAATACGAGTTCGAGTTATAAGTTTTGAATTACGAGGGATGGCTCGTAGCTCGTAGCTAACAGCTCGAAGCTGTTCTTTGGGGTTGCAAATGTAGGGCTTTTTGCTTTATCAGGCGGGTAAACAGGCAATAAATCACCCCCCCTGCAAAAACCGGCAAAAATGTTTTTACTAATAAGAAAAAAATGGTACGTTTGGTCATATACTGTTAACCGAACTGACTGATTATTCAACGACTAAGAAGTCGTAATCCTCCCGAAATTTTATATCCTGGAACAACTGATGTGGTGTTTTGCCGCATGTAATTA
>JAEUVL010000372.1 GCA_016786965.1 Chitinophagaceae bacterium | reverse complement strand
AACGCACTAACCCTGAGCTGAATATGAAAGACCAATGCTTCTTTGTGGCCCCTGGTTGCTCATTTTTTGCCATCGCAAGGAGAAAATGAATGCTGCCAGGGGAAACAATGAAGAAAGCAGAAAGCGGAACATTTTGATAGTGAAGAAGGGAAGGACAATAACAGGTGTAAAAGAACAGCGCAGCAGGAAACAAACAGGAGGGAAAGAAGGACCGCTGCCCGCTTCCGGGCCAATCAAAAAAAGACAGCTATGGCCCCTGAAACCAATGGTAACGGCAGAGAAGATACCGCACCATACATAAACTATAAAAAAACAAATACACATAAAGAGCTATTGGGTAGAAACACAAGCCACCCGGTAACACAAGACCGAAACCCTGATTCTTCTAACACAAATTAAATTGATGAAACGCAACATCTTTACATGTCTTACAGCTATGTTATTAGCTGCCGCCACCCATGCCCAGGTAAAACTGGGGAATAATCCGACAAGTATTAACAGCAACGCAGTCCTGGAAATAGAAAGTACTGATAAAGGCCTGCTGGTGCCCCGTATAGCATTGGCTGCAAGCAACAGCGCTGCACCTCTAAGTGCTTTTGTGGAAGGTATAGTGGTTTATAACACGGCAATTGCTGGAACAAGTCCCAACGATGTTACTCCCGGTTTTTATGTATGCGATGGAACAAAGTGGATCGCTACAGGAAATAAACTTAATCCGGCAGAACTGGAGAACATTAACTCTCCTGCTGGTAATTATATTGGTGAAATGATCTACAACACCAATGCAGGCAGTGGTTTGCCCACAGGGCCTGCCTACTGGAATGGCTCGCAGTGGGTGAGTATTGCCGGATCAAATATTTACAATTCAGATGGCACCCTGAGTGGTAACAGGATCATTGTACAAGGTGCCAATACCCTCACTTTTACAGGTACCGGTAATACCATTTTCAACAGTGGCTCAGTAGCAGTAGGTACGGCATTGCCCCATGCATCTGCAAAACTGGATGTTACCAGTACTACACAAGGTTTTTTACCTCCCAGAATGACAAATGCACAAATGAATGCCATTGCCTCACCTGCTGACGGATTGATCATTTATTGTACAGATTGCAGCCCGGCGGGATGGTATGGGTACAGTACCGCCGGCGGATGGCAGCCTTTTATTACCACCAGTTCTTCCTCTAACGGAAGCGCCAGGGTGAGTGCATGGGATTGCTCGGGTACACTTACCGGCACCTTATCGCAAGGTACTCCGGCAAGTGGTGTGACCAAAGTAGTAACAGCAACGGTAACCCAGACAGGTACATATAATATCAGTGCCACTGCCGGTGGTGTTACATTCAGTGCCAGCGGAACATTTGCAGCAACAGGCAGTCAAAACGTAACACTCACTGCAAGTGGTACACCTGTTACTTCCGGTACCACTTCATTCAGCCTCAATACTTCTCCCAACTGTAGTTTTAATGTACCGATCACCGGATCTTCCAGTGGTGGTACATCTGCTGTAGCCAACTGGACATGCAGTGGTGCTTTCACAGGTACGATGATACAAGGGCAGGCAGTAAGCGGTGTTACCAAAGTGGTAACAGCCAATGTAAGCTCTGCGGGCACTTACAGCATTTCGGCTACAGCCAATGGCGTTACATTCAGCGCCAGCGGAACGTTTGTTGCAACAGGCAGCCAGAACGTAACACTTACTGCCAGTGGTACACCCACTGCTGCAGGTGTTCACACCTATACCATCAATACCACACCCAACTGTAATTTCTCTGCTACTACGTATGGTGTAATAGCCAAAGGCGATTACATTATGGTAAAAAGAAGTACAGCCCAGTCAGTAGGCAGCAATACAGATATAATTTACAATACTGTCGTTGGAGGAAACATACCATACAATACATCTACCGGTGTGTTTACCCTCACTGCCGGCAAAGTGTACCGCATCACTTTCCAGGGTGGATTTGGCGGTTCGAGTGCATTCCTTGTAGGTGTAAGGCTTTTTGATGCCGCTACCAATACTGCTTTGTATAATTCGCAGTTTATACGTGCCAAAACAACAGGGCAAAGCCTTTCTGCACCGGCAAGAGCAACATATATACTGGCACCAACTACCAACCAGACCATCAAGTTCCAGGCAAATACTTCAAATTCCGGGACGAATTTTTGGGCCAATAGTAACGTATTGATCGAAGAGCTGGGCATCACCCAAACCAGTACCGGCACACCAACGGTGGATTATGGAATTACCAGGAGAATCACCAGTCTTCAAACCGCAGGCGTTAATAATGACATCATACCAAATGCTGCAGCCATTGGCAATGTTCCATACAATAACAGTACCGGCGTATTCACACTTACGGCGGGTAAAACATATCGCCTTACCTCTGACCTGAGTTTCCAGGGTTATAGTAATAGTGATGGCAGGCTTTCTTACACATGGGTGGATGCAGGCACCAATACGCCGATCAATAACTACAGGAATATGACGGCCGATGTATCATCCTCGCAAGACAGAACCGGAGTTGATTTCAGCGATGTGATCTATACACCTGCTTCTAACCAAACAGTTAAACTGCGGGTAACATGGGTTGGTGCAACAGGGTTAACCGCAGATGTAAGCACCAATTACGGGGCCGTAACGGTGCAGGAACTGGGTATTAACAGCCTGGGTAACACGGTTCAATATGCTTATGCAATGAGATCCACTGACCAAACCGGTATTGGTGGTAATACCAACCTGGTGTTCGATAACCTGGTAGTATCTAACGGCATTGCTTACAATACATCTACTGGTGTCTTTACCTTAACTGCCGGCAAAACCTACCGTTTATCGTTCGGGGCTGATTTCCTTAGCTTCTCTAACAATACAAGCGGTTATATAAGTACTACCTGGGTAGATGCCAATACTAATACAGCTTTGGTGGATATGAATGCATTGGCATACCCCGCTACCACCACCAGCAATGCTTTTGCCAGCAATAACGTGGAGATCATTTATACCCCGTCAACTAACCAGGCCATCAGGCTGCGTACGACGGGTGCTACCGGAACAGCTACGATGAACGCCGATAATAACTATGCAATAGTGCAGGAGATAGGGCATAAGGTGCAATAGATCTTTTAAATAAGCAGAGAGGATTGTCTGAAGAGGTAACTAAGGCTACTGTGCATTGACATAAGGCCAGATGATCAACACCAGGTTTGATGAAAGAACAGTAACCCCCGAAGACAACCGTGCAACTGGTATGTATAGTACACAGAATAATAGTTCAACAATCGCTGGCGCTGTAGTGACCTATACCAGGAACTAAAGTTTTAAGGATACCTGCTTCATATACTCCGGCCAGGATAGAAACTGGCCGGAGTATTTAAAGCCAACTCCGGAACAACTATAGTATGATAAACCATTAACACACTGCATTTCAAACAATGCAATGAAGAAAATTGAATGCGGGGCATTTTGATAGTGAAGAAGAGAAGGACAATAACAGGTGTAAAAGGACAGCACAGCAATAAACAAGCAGGAGAGGAAGAAAGAAGGAACGCTGTCCGCTTCCGGGCCAATCAAAAAAAGATAGCTATGGCCCCTGAAACCGATGGTAACGGCAGAGAAGATACCGGCACCATCCATTAACCATAAAAAAACAAATACACATATATAGCTATTGGGTGAATACCAACCACCCGGTAACAACAGACAAAACCCGAATTCTTCTAACACACAACTTAAAGAAAATGAAACGCAAATTCTTACTTCCACTGCTGGTGGCC
>JAEUVL010000338.1 GCA_016786965.1 Chitinophagaceae bacterium | reverse complement strand
CAAAGAACAGGAAAGGTATATTTTGTACTTTTAAGTAACTGCTTGATTTGAAAGCCCCATTAACTATACAAGGCCTGATGCTGATCTCCTTACTGCTATTTGCGGCCGTCAGTAACGGCCAGGTTTATTATAAAGCCAGGACTCTTACCTCTTCAGACGGGCTTTCTGATAAAAGTGTGACTTGTTTTCATAAAGATAAGAAAGGCTTTATGTGGATCGGTACGCATAACGGGCTGAACCGGTACGATGGGCACTCGTTCAAACAATTCCGGCCAACTGGTGGTAATTCCATTTCCAATGAAGTAATCAATGATATTGCAGAGGACAGCAAAGGACGAATATGGGTGGCTACTATGGAAGGATTGAATATTTATGATCCCGGTACCAATGCCTGGAATGTAATGGTGCCTAATCCTGATAAACGGGGAAATTCAGTACCCAATTATATTATCTGGGATATTCATATTAGTTCCGATGATGTGGTATGGATAGCTTCGGATGTTTTTGAGTTTGGTAAGTATGATATCAATAAAAAGCAATTTACTTTTTATGACTGGCCCGCTTTCGCCCGGGGCCATCCCAGCATGAGCAAAGGCCGTTATCGCTCCATACAGCAGTTTGTAAAAATGAATGAAGAGGAATTCTTCCTTGCTACCACCACCGGGCTGGTAAGCCTTAATACTACAACAAACGAATTCCGGTATCTGGGCGGGGGGTATTATGGTGAAATACGGGACATTCGTTATGATACTATAGGAAAAAAGGTCTTCCTGTCGGTTGAAAGAGGATTGATATTTGAGTATGATGAGCAAACGGGTGTATATGCAGAAAGAATGGCAGAGACAGCCCCATATCCTTCCACCCAATTCAGATTGCCGGGTAACAATGAAATTTGGATGGCTTCGCAGGATGGGTTGCTTAAAATCAGTGATGACCGGAAAAAGATAAGCTTAGAAAAAAACATACCACAGTTAGCAGGTTCATTATTACCGGGCGGAGTGAATTTTGTATATGAGGATGACCAGTTCATACGTTGGGTAGC
>JAEUVL010000290.1 GCA_016786965.1 Chitinophagaceae bacterium | reverse complement strand
TTAACTGGACAAACTGAGAAGATCGTAGTTGAGGCTGACCGAAATGATGTTTTTGTTTTTGGCTCGGTAAAACTTGCAAGACTTGCTAAAGCAAACGAAAATTGGTATCCTGGTTCTTTTTACGGGGGAAATCACTTGTTTGAGGTTTATTCCGGGTATTACAAAGACAATCTTTTAAACTATGAAACGGAAGTTTTTAAGTTTGGAGACAGTATTGACTGGGCAGATAATGAGTATAAATTTATCAAGCCATATAAGGATGCTAAAATATTTACGGGAAAAGTCTTTACCAAGACGAAATGGCAGGACTTTGTTGAGGAATCTTTATTACATCCCAAAACACCACTACTGACTAAAGACTCAACAGTTCAGGCATCAAAACCACAGGTTATAATAAAGGAGGCTAGACTTTGGATTGTTGGTAAGCAGGTAGTGACTGGTGTTTACTACAGGTTTCATAAAGACATAACATTTGAAAGTGAGGTAGCCAGTGATGGGATAGAATTTGCTAACAAAATGATTGACACTTTTAATGTGGCAGAAGCTTTTGTAATGGACATATGTTTAACACCTGATGGCTGGAAAATTGTTGAAATAAATTGTATAAACAGTGCAGGATTTTATCCCAACCTGAATGTTAAAAGCTTAGTAAGGGCTTTGGATGTTTATTTTACATAATAGAAGAGGGGCTGTATGTAATAAAACAACCAGCCCGGACGAAAGAACTGGATATCTTGAATTAATCAAAAAAATAAATGTCAATATTTGATTTTTTCAGACGGAAGAGGAAAGTAAATCAGGATATACCTGATACGGGTATTGCTATTGATCAGGCTCAATGGACTGGTAAAGATTTTGATTTTTTAATTAAAGGTGATATTGAGATATCTCCCGATATGTATGACAAAATAATGACGCCTGATTCTTTTGAGTGGATAAAAATTGTGAAGGATGATTGGACATATTATCAAGTTGGGCAGGATGAGTATAGTTATTCGTGGGAAATACCGGGAATACAAATGACCTTTAATGAATCAATACCTTTTCATAAGGCTAAGCAAATTGCCAATCAGGTAGTTGAAAAAATACGGGCGACCGGACAGGATGCTCAATTAGTGATCCTGGACAAACTGAAAATTCAGTCTTTTGACTAAGAGAATAATTTCCGGCGCAGAAGTATTAAATTTCCATCACCGGGACAATGCCTGTTCTTTAGCTGATATTACTTAAGCATCTTTTGATATGCAACACGTTATACTTAGATCTCATATCATTTTATTACTATTACTTTTCTTGTTTGATTCCTGTCTGAACAATCCTAAAAGGATCGTAAAATCTTTCCCAATAAATGCCGATTACTATTTCGAGGCTATAACACATGGAAACAGGGGTTATACCTGGCTTTATTTGTGCCGGAAAGACATCGCTGAGCGGATTGATATTTATGGAGCCAGGGATTCAACCACTTCTAGCTACTTCATGAATATTGACTTAATTAATATAAACAAGGCAAATGGAGATACAATTTGGTATACCATTGTCGAAAGTTCTGCGGGAAACAGAGATTGTATTTCAGATAGTTTGTTACTAAGCAAAAGAAAGGTACTGTCTATATCTACCATAAAAAGCATTTATCAGTAGAACAAATAAGGTTTAATGGGCATCTCTTCATCAGGATGTCGCTATTCTGCAACATAGCAAAAGGATAACTTAAGCTCAGAGATAGAATATTTTTTCATGTTCATTATCTTTACTCCGCAATAATCTGAACTCAGGCAATACCAAGCATCGAACATGCGAGCGGTAGCCGTCAGGGTAATATAGAGACCTTTACCAGTCAAACATAAAATGATACAGCGACACATATATTATTCCATATGACAGTTAACTCTGATCGTGAAATTTTTAGTTCAAGGGTATTGAATGCTTCTTTGAAAACTGTCTACCAGGCTTTTGCTAATCCAATACATTTAAGTAAATGGTGGGGGCCCGAAGGGTTTACAAATACTTTTCATGAGTTCGATCTCCGGCCGGAAGGAAAATGGACGCTAACAATGCATGGACCAGAAAAGGGGAATTATGAAAACTCTTCGATATTTAAAATCGTTGAGCCCTTGAAATTAATTCACTGGAGAAGGATTTCTCCACCATTGTTTGAAATGGAAGTACGATTTGAAGAAATTAGTATTTTGGAGACGAGGATTATATTCAGAATGATATTTAATACAGCAGAAGAATGTGAAAAAATAAAGCGCTTTGCAGAGCCTAAAAACGAAGAAAATTTTGACAGGCTTGAAAGGGAACTTCCTAATGTAATTTTATAAATTTTCAATCACTTTTATAGTGATGCCGGAACGCCAGCGAATGCCTGGCCAAATAGATTTACCATGAAGACAAACTTTCCCATTATTAAAACAGAACGGCTTTTGCTCCGGCAATTTGCTGACAGCGACCTTGAAAATGTTTACAGGGGACTTTCGCAACCTGATGTGATCAAGTATTATGGGGTGAGCTACCAGACATTGGAGGCAACGAAGGCACAAATGGAATTCTTTGCTGATCTTGAAATAAACGGAACCGGTATCTGGTGGGCCGTTTGCTCTCCGGACAACGGGATCTTTTACGGTGCCGGCGGACTAAATAGTTTAAGTAAAGAGCACCAAAAAGCAGAGATCGGGTTTTGGTTGCTCCCGGAATTTTGGGGCAAAGGAATATTAGCAGAGGCCATGCCGCTAATATGCAATTATGGATTTGAGCATTTAGGGTTGCACCGGATAGAAGGTATTGTGGAAACTGAGAATATAAATTGTAAAAATGCAATGGCAAAACTTGATTTCCGGCACGAGGGAACTATGCGGGACTGTGAGATCAAGAATGGCCGGTTCATCAGCCTGGATATTTATGCAAAATTGAAGACGCCATACTTATAACGAACACTACTTGCTGCCAGGCACCCCTGCATCGTTATACTAACAATCGTTATCTTCGCACCCAATTAATTATTTTATATGAAGGAAGTATATATCATTTCCGCAGTACGTACCCCTATGGGCAGTTTTGGCGGTTCTCTGAAAGCTTTATCTGCTACGCAATTGGGCGCTGCGGCCATAAAAGGAGCCCTGCAAAAGGCCGGGGTGGATGGCAGCCTTGTGCAGGACGTATTAATGGGCTGTGTGATCCAGGCCAACCTTGGCCAGGCGCCGGCGAGGCAGGCAGCTAAGTTCGCCGGCCTGCCTAATGAAGTGAATTGTACTACTGTAAATAAAGTATGTGCCAGCGGTATGAAAGCTATTGCACAGGCTGCACAAAGCATCCTGCTGGGTGATGCAGATATAGTAGTGGCCGGGGGCATGGAAAGTATGAGCAATGTGCCTTTTTACACCGATAGCCTCCGCTGGGGAAATAAATACGGCAATTCCTCTTTGATAGACGGGCTGGCCAAAGACGGGCTGACAGATGTATACGATGGTAAGGCGATGGGCTATGCTGCTGAGCTTTGTGCCAGCACCTGTGGCATCAGCCGGGAAGAACAGGATGCTTTTGCGATCGAAAGTTATAAACGCAGCCAGGCAGCCTGGGAAAAGGGATTGTTTACTAATGAAGTAGTACCGGTGGAAATACCACAGCGCAAAGGTGACCCGGTGGTGTTTGCCAAAGATGAAGAGCCCTACAATGTAAAGTTTGATAAGATACCCTCGCTGAGCCCTGCTTTTGTAAAGGAGGGTACCGTAACCGCTGCCAATGCCAGTACGATGAATGATGGTGCGGCGGCATTGGTATTGATGAGCAAAGAAAAGGCAGATGAACTGGGATTGAAACCCATTGCCAAAATACTGTCTTACGCAGATGCGGAACAAGCACCGGAATGGTTCACTACCACACCGGCTGTAGCCGTGCCGAAAGCAGTGGCAAAGGCTGGATTGACAATGGAAGATATTTCTTACTGGGAGCTGAACGAGGCCTTTGCTGTGGTGGGCATAGAGAACAGTAAGCGGATGAAACTGGACCCTGCTAAGGTAAATGTGCATGGGGGTGCCGTGTCGCTGGGCCACCCGCTGGGATGCAGCGGTGCCAGGATAATTGTTACGCTGATCACTGTATTGAAAGCTAATAATGCGAAATATGGCGCAGCAGGCATTTGCAATGGCGGCGGCGGGGCGAGTGCGATGGTTATTGAGAGTTTGTAGTTGTGCGTTATGATCATGTTCTATAGGCGGCATTGGAAGAATGTCGCTTTTGTACCACTTTCATTACACTATTGGGATTGAACTTTACGGTACAAAAACCAATAGTAATGAACAGAAAGAACTTCTTATTTACCGGCCTTGCTGCGGTACCATTATTCTCTTTTGCAAAATTGACCCCCTCTGTACGGCAGGAAAAGAAACCCTTTGTGGTGGATGCTGGCAAAGCCCGTTTTGGTGAAGCCATCAAATTCCTCGGCGTACATCCGAATGACCTGAAAATATCTTCAAAAGACACAGACGGACAATTGTCTGTGTTTGAATACACCGGTTTAGGAAAGGTGGGGCCGATGCTGCATATTCATTTTAACCAGGACGAGATATTTACCGTCGTGGAAGGTACTTATCGTTTTGTAGTGGGCAGCGAAACCAAAGAACTGAAAGCAGGCGACACGATTTTTCTTCCCCGCAATGTTCCCCATACCTGGATACAAACCAGCGATAAAGGCAAAATGATCTATTTTTTGCAGCCTGCGGGTAAAATGGAGGAGTTCTTTGCCCTTATGAATGGATTAAAGGAACGCCCAAGCCCGGAAGAAATGGATAAAATTCATGCTGATCATGATATGAAAGTGGTGGGGCCACCATTAACCTTATAGGTGTTCACTAAGTTGTTTTCTATGCAAAAGAACCGCAATTTTGAACCGGCATGTTGCTAAAAGAATTTATACCTGCGCCATCTGTAAGAGAATATATCCGGCTGTACCGGATCGTTCATTTCGTATTTGACAAGAACGAAGCACTTCCTTTCAAAGCGTACCCACCAAGACCAGAACACTGCCTTGCTTTTTTCCCTTTTGATACGGAGCAACTGGAAATAACTGACCGTAACAAGAAAATTGAGAACATCCCGGTATTACTCTACGGGCAACCACTGGCAGTTACCAACAGGTATGTAGGGCGGGAGTTTCTTGTCTTTCAGATCATTTTCCAACCCGGAGCCCTGTACCGTCTTACCGGTATGCCTGCGTGTGAACTTACAGATCAATACATAGATGCTGAGATCATTTTCTCCAGCCAATTGCGGCAGGTCAATGAACAGTTATTTCATGCCAAAAGCTATGAGGCAATGCTGGAGATTGGGCACCGCTTTGCGGAACAACTGATACGCCGGGTAAAAAAAGACCATCACCAGGTGGATGAGATCGGCAAGCTGCTGCTTCAACAAAGCGGGAACCTTTCTATTGACTGGCTGGCGGGGCAATCCTACCTGAGTACCCGGCAGTTTGAAAGAAAGTTTAAGGAGAGGACCGGTATCAACCCTAAGCTATTTAGCCGGGTGATCCGATTCGACAATGCTTTCCTGCTTAAGAACAGGAGCCCTCAAATGGACTGGCTTCGTATTGCTATCGAGTGCGGATACCATGATTACCAGCACCTGGTCAGAAGTTATAAAGAATTTACAGGGCTATCACCCGCTGCATTTCATGAATTGGAGAACCGTTCGCCGGAAAGGAAATTCGGCTTGTCGGAAACTTATTACCAGGCAGAATAAGGGAGTCAATCGCCTATATTCCTTTCCTTTATAGCTGTAATGATCTTGACAGCATGTTCTCTCGAATTTTCGATAAACAAACGATGGGTGTTCATACCACCACAAATAACTCCGGCTAGAAAAATACCGGGTACATTTGTTTCATGCGTATCCGGGTTAATAACAGGGCTCATTATTTCATCACCTGATAATTGAATACCCATGCTGCGCAAAAAAGTGAGGTTGGGTTGATAACCGGTCAGTGCAATTACTTTATCATTTGGCAGGGTAATGATACCATCGGGTGTTTCTATGTCAACTTCGGTTTCCCTTATGGCTTTTACTGTGGAATTGTAAAACGCTTTGATGGAGCCTTCTTCTACGCGGTTGATGATGTCCGGCCGTACCCAGTATTTTACCCGTTTGCCTATCTCTTCTTTGCGGACCACCATTGTTACTTCGGCGCCCTTGCGCCATGTTTCCAATGCGGCATCCACAGCAGAATTCTGTGCACCCACCACCACTACTTTCTGAAAGGCATAGTAATGGGGGTCTTTATAGTAGTGGGTCACTTTGGGCAAATCTTCACCGGGCACATTGAGCAAATAAGGGATATCGTAAAAACCGGTGCAGATAATGATATGCCCGGCAGTGTATGTGTGCTTATTCGTAACGACATTAAAAATGGTTCCTTCTTTTTGTACTGTCTTTACTTCTTCAAACAAATGAATATTGATCTTTCCTGCGATGGCCACCCGACGGTAGTATTCGAGTGCTTCATTCCTGGTTGGCTTGGCATTATTGGAGACGAAAGGGATATTGTCGATCTCGAGCCTCTCCGAAGTGGAGAAGAAGGTCATATTGTCCGGGTAATGGTATAAGGAGTTGACAAGGGTGCCTTTTTCGAGTACCAGGTGTTCGATGCCTGCTTTCTTTGCTTCCAGTGCACAAGCCAGGCCTATAGGACCGCCGCCGATAATGATGACCGGGTAATGTGTTGCTTTTTCCAATACTGTTTCTTTTTGCAAATGTATTGTGTTCGGAAGGAGGATAGATGATAAATGTGGAAGTTTAGGACTTTTAAGATAAATACATTATTAGCCCGGGCAAATGCTTATACAAAATATTATATCCTGGTGGCGAGCTTTTGAATCAGTTGCAGCAGTTCATCTTTTCTTCTCCGGGCCACATCCAGTATAGTTCCATTGGCAAGTACCACCTGCCCGCCTTCACCGCGGTTATATTTTTTGATAAAAGATACATTTACCAGCGATGCGTTATGTATCCGGCAGAAAAGGGCAGGAGGGAGGATGTCTTCAAACTCTTTGAGTGTTTTGGATGATAGCAAAGGTTTACTATCCTCTATGTATAGATTGGTATAGTTTCCGGTCGCTTCCAGGTAAATGATGCTGGCGATATCAATGATCTCCAAACCTGTGGCTACTGACACTGCAATTTTATCAGGGCCCTGCTTTTGTTGTGATAAATAGCCAGCCAGTATTTCCAGTTGTTTTTCATTGATGGCAGTTTTCTTTTTTTCAGAAATGCGTTGAACAGCATTTACCAGTTCGGTCACATCTACCGGTTTTACAAGATAATCCATGGCACTGTAACGGATGGCATTAATAGCGTACTGGTTGAATGCCGTGGTGAAGATGAGTTCAAAATTGCGCTCTGGTAAATGCTGCAGCATGGTAAAACCGTTCATGTGCGGCATTTCGATATCTAAGAAAACGATATCCGGCTGGTATTGCTGAATGGCCTGCAGCCCTTCCTGTCCATTGCTGCATTCGGCCAGGATGGACAGCTGCGGGCAGTGGGTCTCTATTTTTTTGCGCAGCGATTCCCGGCTGTTCTTTTCATCATCTATCAATATTGCTTTTGGCATAGTGCTGTTTTACAAATTGTTTATACATATAGAATGATCTCCGCTTTGGTTCCGGATGGGTCTCCGAAAGGGTCCGTTAAGTCAGTGATCTTTATATCCTCGTGTTGCCTGTTGAAGAGTTCGATCCGCTCCCGGCTCATCTGCATACCGTAGCTGTTGTGATTTAGCCGGTTCACTGCATTCAGTTCAGCTGCTTTCTGTCTTCCGATACCATTGTCTTCAATGGTGTAGATAAGCTGGTTATTATTCAGGACTGCAGATATTTTCAGTAAGCCATTTTTATCGAGCCGGTGCAGCAGACCATGGTGGATCGCATTTTCCACGTAGGGCTGTATGATAAGTGGCGGTATTCGGTAATGGCCGTTGAGCAATTCATCATCAGCATTCATCATGATGGTAAATTTATTATCGCTGCGTAACTGTTCCAGTTCCAGGTACAGTTTCAGGGTTTCCCAGTCTTTCCAAAAAGGCACTACTTCATTTTTGCTGCTATCAAGGATAGAGCGGATCAGTTTGGCAAATTTATTCAGCCAGGCAGATGCATTCTCTTTGTCATTATCCTGGATAAAGTTGTCGATACTGCTGATACAGTTGAAAATAAAGTGTGGATTCATTTGTGCACGCAGGGCCATCATTTCTGTTTCCGCCATTTTCTGTTTAAGTAAAGCTTCTTTTCTTATGGCTTTAATGCGTCTTCGGATAAGCCAGGTACCTGCTGAGAGTAATAACAACAATACGGCGGCGATGAACCATCCTCTTTTCCACCAGGGGAAATTAATGGTGAAATGTATGGTAAGCTGTTCATTGTTTCCTTTCTGTCTTACCTGTATCGTATATCTTCCGGGAGGGAGCCTGCTGAAATTGACCATGTGCGAGGGTTCCATCTTTATCCAGTCGCTGCCTTTATTGAAAGTGTACTCAATAACCGGCGGCCGGCCCATGCCGGGAACTATGGCCCCGATCTGGATGGTAATATTATTCTGATAATATGAAAGTGTGTACGAATTTGCTACTGGAACTGCTTTGTTATTTACGGTAATGTGCCTTATGTATAATGGCCCGGTTGCGGAGGCAGGAATGGCGGCACTGTTCCATTTATAAAAACTGAATCCAGCACAAATGTAAAACTGTTCATTATCGGCTGTGGTGATAAAACTCAGGTAAGACGGCAATACATCATCATCTGCAAAGTTCAGAAATGACCTGGTGGCAGGATCATAGCGGCTCAATCCTTGTGAAGTGGCTATCCAAACAAACCCTTTTTTATCAATGGCAAGACTGTTGCAATTATTTCCAGGCAATCCATCCTGTTTGGTAATCTGCGAAAATGAATCACTGGTCTTGTCATAGAAATAAAGACCGGCGGTAGCATCACTCATATACAGATTTCCGTCAGCTGTGCCTGCAATTCCTGTAATGGTTGCCGGATTTGTACCTTCTTGCTGGTATAATGGGTAGGCTTTTGTTTCTCCTGATCGTACATTATACTTGTATAAACCTCCATGTTCTACTGCTACCCATAAACAATGCTGCCATGTATCATAAAATATGGCTGAATATGATCTATCCAGTTCCGGATTAATAAATTTTGCATATGACGCCTTGTCACCTGCCGGATCGTACCTGATGATGCCCTGGGTACGTAACCGTATCCAAAGATTACCTTCTTTGTCCGCTACAACATTTCTTATTGTCCTTTCATTAGACGGGAAAATGGGTGGTGGCAGGTTAACAATAGTGGCCTTATTCGAAAGTATATCATAACGATAAAAATTCTCATCGGTGGAAAGCCATGCATAGTTCCCGGCCCGCAGCCACCCGGTTGGTTCACTGTTGATAGGTTTTCCACCGGCTGTCAATACCAGGGATGACTGTTTGGTTATTTCATTCCAGCGAACCAGGGTACCCTGTTTAGGATCAAAGAGTATTAGTTCTGGCTGACCGGGAGTGACCTGGAAAACCCTGTTGAGATAGGACCCTTTTCCCAACGGGTCCTG
>JAEUVL010000239.1 GCA_016786965.1 Chitinophagaceae bacterium | reverse complement strand
ATTTGAAAACTTGACAGGCCTCATATTTTCAGAACAGTATAAAGACTTTGGCATTCGTACTTCAAAAGCAAACAAAAAAGGCCCCGCCACTGAGATACATTCCCTGCGCATCAACAACCGCATCGGTCCCGATGACACCTTATTGAACCAGATCATCATCACCCTGGTGCAGCAATGCAAAGTATCAGTAACAGAAGATAAGAATGGAAAGAAAGTATTTACCAGGGTAAGGCCCGACAGTAAGACCGATCTGAAAGGAGATATCATGACCTTCCGCGGAGGCTGTACACTCATCTTCGACCTTGACGACCTCACCCTCCGCCATGCCATCCGCAAACCGATCTTTGATATGAAAGATCTTGGTAAAGGAGTGAACCGGAAACTAAAATTCAATGAGAAACGGCTGCTGATGCAATACCGCTGCGAGCAGGGCGACCTGTACGATAAGATCAGCTTTGCACCTCCGGGACACAACAAAACAGAACCATTCGCATTCATTCACCAGTCTCAAAAAATTATTGTATGAGCAAGCCAATTACTGATGTACAATTCAGGATGTATAATACCGGCTCCGTGGGCGACTGCCTGCTGATCCGTTTTATGAGCAACGGGGATGTGGTATATAAAATGATGATCGACTGTGGTGGATGGAATGCCGACACCCCCTCCATCACCGCCTGTGCAGAAGATATCAGGGCCACCTGCAAAGGAGAACTGGACCTGCTCGTAGTAACCCATCAGCATGAAGACCATGTGTCCGGCTTTAACCAGGCAAGAGCAGTCTTTGACAAAATAAAAGTAAAAGAAGTGTGGATGTCGTGGATAGAAGATGATGATGACCCCGTAAGTGAAATACTGAGGGAAAAATATGGCAAGCGCCTGGCACAGCTCCGCAAAACAACGGAGATGACCCTGAAGAGAATACAGAAACAACGGGCTGCCGCCGGGGGAAAACTAAGCGCCAAACTAAAACTGAAAGAACAGAACCTTGCCAATGTACTGGAACTGGTAAAGCTGGAAGATGGCAATGCACATAATAACTCCCTGCCGGTGGGCAAACGCACCAACAACGATGCGATGAAGTATGTAAAAAGCAAAACCAAAAATGTAAAGTATAAGATACCGGGTGAGGTGATAAAAGATGTACCGGGCATGGATGGAGTGAAATTTTATATACTCGGCCCGCCGCGGGATGAGGACATGCGGTACTTTAAGATAGAAATGGAAGATGATGAAATGTACCACCTCGCACTGAAAGCCGCTGCCGCACAGGAAAACGAGACCGAAGAACCGGCAACAACTACGGCCACGGAACGGATATTTATGAACGACATCAGCCTGAAAGAAGGCGAATCACCGTTCAGCGATCAATACAAAATGACGAAGGCCGAGACCAACAGCTTCATGAAAAATTATAATTCAGCCGCAGAAAGCTGGCGGCAGATAGAATCTGACTGGCTGGAATCCGATCTGGGTATAGCGATGAGGGTGACCAACCTTACCAATAACACCAGCCTGGCCATGGCCATAGAATTTGCAGGAGGTAAAGTAATGTTGCTCCCCGGCGATGGTCAATCCGGCAACTGGCTGGGTTGGCATAAGCCCGATGTAAAGAAAAAGCTGAAGAAGAATGGCGGCAAAGACACCGATGAACTATTGCAAAACACCGTCTTTTATAAAGTGGGCCACCACGGCAGCCATAATGGAACAGCCAGCAAAAGCGGGTTGGAAAAAATGAAAGCAGAAGACATCGTGGCCATGATGCCGCTGGTGCAAAAGAAAGTACCCAAGGCATGGGG
>JAEUVL010000236.1 GCA_016786965.1 Chitinophagaceae bacterium | reverse complement strand
TTTGACAAAATTGCATTTCCTTTTCCCAATACTATTTTTTAGTTTTGTCTAAATTTATTTTTAGCCATGTTAAATTACTCTACCAGCGAAGAGAACTATATCAAAGCTATTTATCATCTGCAGCAGATGGATGATATGGTGACCACCAACGAACTGGCTGCCGAACTGAAAACCAAACCAGCCTCTGTAACAGATATGATGAAGAAGCTTAAGGCGAAAAAATTATTGAATTACGAACGGTACCAGGGTTTCCGTCTGACCAACGAAGGAAATAAAGTGGCACTGGGCATCATACGCCGGCACCGGCTGTGGGAATACTTCCTGGCGGAAAAATTAAAATTTACCTGGGACGAAGTGCATGAAGTGGCTGAAGACCTGGAACATGTGACCAATAAAAAGCTTATTGATAAACTGGATGAGTTTCTTGGCTTTCCCCGGGTGGACCCACATGGCGACCCCATTCCGGATGCCAATGGCAAAATAGAGATCATGAAGAAAATATGCCTGACCGAACTACCCCTCAACAAAACGGCTATAGTAGGCAGCGTAAGCGATCAATCCAGCAAAATACTCGAGCTGCTGGAGCATAAGAACATCAGCATCGGCACCCGGTTAGAAATAAAGAAACGATTTGAATTTGACAACTCTATGGAAGTTCGCATCGGCCGTCAACCGGCCTTCACCATTAGTAAACAATTAGCGGAAAATATTTTTGTGCTGAACAACTAAGAAAATATGGAAACCATTGAAAAGTTTTTTACCGAAATAGGCCCTGTATGGTCTGCCCTTATCGCTACCCTGTTCACCTGGTTTGTTACAGCACTGGGAGCTTCGCTTGTTTTTTTCTTTAAGACGCTGAGCCGGGGAGTACTGGATCCGATGTTGGGTTTTACAGGCGGGGTGATGGTGGCAGCCAGTTTCTGGTCCCTGCTGAACCCGGCAATAGAAATGTCGGAAAAAATGTACCCCGGTATGAGTTGGATGCCCGCGGCCGTTGGCTTCCTGATGGGGGCTTTGTTCATATTTATACTTGACAAATTCACGCCGCACCTGCACATCAATTTTGGCGTGGAGGAAAAAGAAGGGATTAAAACAAAGCTTCACAAAACCACCCTGCTCATACTCGCCATTACCTTGCATAATATACCCGAAGGCCTGGCGGTTGGTGTATTATTTGGTGCAGCAGCTATCGGTATGGAAGATGCGTCTGTGTCCAGCGCTATTGCATTAGCTATCGGCATCGGTATTCAGAATTTCCCGGAAGGCATTGCTGTGTCTATGCCGCTCAGGAGACACGGTGTAAGCCGGTTAAAGAGTTTCTGGTATGGTCAGCTTTCTGCCATTGTGGAACCGATAGCAGGGGTGATTGGGGCCGTAGCTGTCATTTACATGCAGCCTATCCTGCCTTTTGCATTAGCATTTGCAGCAGGTGCGATGATATTTGTAGTAGTGGAAGAGGTAATACCAGAGACGCAAAGAGATAAATACACGGACCGCTCGGTGCTTGGCTTTATTGGCGGGTTCTTAGTAATGATGATACTGGATGTGGCATTAGGATGACCTAATGAACGGCAGCCTCTTGATTTCGAACCAGGTGTTTGAAACGGCTGAATGTTTCCGGCTTGATATTCAAGTAGGAGGCAAGAAATTTTTGAGGCACCCGTTGCAGCATAGAAGAGTTCCTTGTCACAAAGTTCAGGAATCTTTCCCTTGGGGTCATCTTTACCATCTGAATCTGCCACCTGTCCTTCAGCACCATCGTATGAGTGATCACCATCCGGCCCAGGTGTTCCATTTTCTTTGATTGTGCAAAAATTGCTTCCATATCGGCATAGCTGATAGATGAAACAACAGTAGGCTCTATTGCTTCTACAAAATACTCCGAAGGCAGACGGCTGTGAAAGGACTCCTGGCTGTGAATGATATGCCCCTCCATTGATATTTGTGTGTTGATCTCCTCCTTACCTTTTAAATAGTATTTCCGTACAAGACCCTTTAGAATAAAATTGAAAAAATTCTCAATATCGCCTGCCCGGGTGAGCAATTGCTTTTTTTCAAATTTCCGCTCCCGGATAACGGGAAGTAAAAGCTCATTAAACTCGGCCTCCGTCAGGTCTACGAATTTGTTCAGATAATTGAAAAAAGTGGCTTGAGAGTACATGAGAAC
>JAEUVL010000221.1 GCA_016786965.1 Chitinophagaceae bacterium | reverse complement strand
GATACTGATGGTAAAGGACAATTGTCGGAAACCCGTGTGATCAGGATCAGTAAAGCAAATGCAAACAGCATCACCATTCAAACTTACCCTAACCCGGTATCTTCTGACCTGCGCATCACAATTCCGGCCAACTGGCAGAATAAGAAATTGGTTTACGAAATAATCACACTCAACGGACAATCAGTTAAAAGGACAGAAGCAGCCAACAGCAGTCAGACCGAAACTATCAATGTTTCCAGCCTGGCACCCGGAATGTATCTGGTTCGGGTAAACTGTGAGGGACAAACTGCACAGCAAAAGATAGTTAAGCACTAAAATAGTTTTCATAGGGGTTCCGGCCGTCCCGCCTAATGCGGGACGGTTTTTTATTTATTTAATTTGGTTTATATTATAAACTACTTTATGTTTGTTCTCTAATTCGGGAATCATGAAACATTTTACTGCTGCTTTTTTGTTCTTTTTCGCCCTGGTTTTTTTTCAAAATCTTTCTGCACAGGTAACCATTAAAGGAATTATCAGGGATGGTAAGAACAATCCCATCAGTGGCGCCAGTATCTCCATAAAGGATACTTATGATGGTGCTACATCAGATTCCTCAGGAAATTACTCTTTCAAAACAACAGAGAAAGGTCAGCAGGTACTGGTATTTTCCAGCATTGGGTATAAAACGATCGAGCAACCTGTTAAAATTGAAGGTGCTATACTCACTTTTGATATTGTACTAAAGCAAGAGATAAGTGAACTGACGGCAGTGGTACTCTCTGCCGGTACCTTTGAAGCCAGCGACAGGAAAAGAGCCGCTGCTGTTCTTGATCCTATTGATATTGTAACTACGGCCAGTGCCAATGGTGATATTACCGGCGCCTTAAAAACCCTTCCAGGTGCACAACAAGTAGGCGAAAGTGAAGGCCTTTTTGTTCGGGGTGGTACAGCCGCTGAAACAAAAACATTCATTGATGGTACCCTGGTTAATAATTTCTTTTTCAGCAGTGTGCCTAATATTGCCCAGTTTGGAAGGTTCTCGCCATTTATCTTCAAAGGGACTGTATTTAGCACGGGCGGCTATTCCGCTTTGTACGGACAGGCCTTGTCTTCAGCCCTTATTCTTGAATCAATAGATCTGCCCGAACAATCTTCGGCCAACCTTGGCATCAGTGTTCTGAGCGGCAGCCTGGGATACCAGCATCTTTCTAAAAATAAGAAATCATCTTTTGGTGCCAGCTACAGTTATACCGACCTGGCGCTTGCCTTTGCCGTTATTAAACAAAGACAAGATTATTCAAAGGTGCCGGCTTACCATAACGCAGATGCCAATTTTCGTATCAAAACTTCAAAAACAGGGATGCTGAAATATTATGGTTATTTCAGCAGCAATAAACTCGGTTTTACCACTAATAGTATTGATTCGCTGGGCTACTTAGACAAATTTGCTATCAGTAACACCAATCACTATCATAACCTGGCCTGGAAAGAGAATTTACCCAAGAAATGGAAAGTGAACCTTGGCGTTTCTTACACTAACAACCACGATGAGATCAGCAGTGGTATGCAGGATATTAATAAAAACGATGTGGTGCTGACCAACCTGGAAGCTAAAAAGTTTGGGCTTGATGCAAAAGGAAATTATTTCAACGCTAAAGCCGTGTTTGAAAAGAAAATGAAAGGCCTTAGCGCTATTCGTTTTGGCACAGAGTACAATTACAGTAATGATAAATCTGTTTACACCGCTTTCGATAATCAAAAATATACGGGAGGTTTAAAAGAGCATATCAAATCCATCTTTGCCGAAGGTGATGTGTATGCCACTAATGACCTGGCTGTTAAAGGAGGATTACGTTTTGAACACTCCACCCTGCTGGATAAAACAAACATTGCCCCACGCTTATCAATAGCGTATAAAACCGGGAAAGGCAGCCAGGCCTCAATAGCCTATGGTATATTTTATCAAAACCCGGAAAGAAGGTATCTGCCATCGCCCAATGCACTGACATTCATGAAGGC
>JAEUVL010000082.1 GCA_016786965.1 Chitinophagaceae bacterium | reverse complement strand
CAGAGTCATGTACACCAGCAATGCCGGGGCAAGCTGGGTGGATTTCACCGGCACCTTGCCCAATGTTCCTGTTTATTCCATCTTCTATACATCTGATGGAGATGCGTATGTAGGTACTGAACTGGGTGTTTACTTTATGGATTTTACAATGAACGACTGGCTGCCTTTCTATAATGGTTTACCCATGATTCCCATTACCGACTTATTTGTAGATGAAACAAACGGAGTTGTATCAGCCGCAACAATGGGCCGGGGCATCTGGCGCAGTGATCTTTACAGTAATTGTGCGCCGTTCATGAATTTAAGTGCCAGCGTTCAGGGCAGAAATTCTTTCCAAACTAATGGTGAATTACAATCCTCTCAACCCATGAATGGCAGCTATGGCAACGAACTTCGTCTGAAAAGCAGTGAAAGAGTAAGGCTTACCAATGGCTTCCGGGCCTTGGAAGGCTCTTATCTTCATGCCATAATTGGCCCTTGCGGGCAGGGAGTATTTGATAGGAATGTTACCACCCCATCAAAAACAAAAGCAGAAGAATTGAACTTACCTTTAAACCGGTAAACAATACTAAGACAACAGGAAAAGGACATAAATTAAGGCATGAAATGGCTGGCTACTGCAATAGGACTGATCTGTTTTGCTTCTCTGGCAGGCCAGGATTTCCGTTTTAAAACATACACCACCAAAGAGGGTCTCAGCAGCAACGATATACGCACTGTACAGCAGGATGATAAAGGATTTTTGTGGATCGGTACAGGCAATGGCCTGAACCGCTTTGATGGGAATGCCTTTGATCACTTCTATCATGATCCGGCTGACAAAAACACTGTCGCCAGCAACGAGATCGTATCCCTGTACAAAGATAAAAAAGGAAATATATGGGTAGGCTCTATTGCCGGCATCAGCCGCTATGATCCGGTAAAGCAACAGTTCAGTAATTATCACCCGGACAGCAGTCTTGGAAAATGCGGTCGCCTCTACGCATCTATGCTCGAAGATGATAAAGGCAAATTATGGGTAGGCTCCTGGTATGAACTTCTCATCTTCGATACCCTTACCAAAAAATTTCAACGGTCAGGCTGGGCAGATTATGCCGCTTCCCATAAACCACTTAAAGGAAATAATAACCGGATCGTGGTCGTCAATCTCTTTCCCAAAACAAAAAATGAAATGTGGGTACTTACCACTTACGGTTTGTACAGTGTGAACACAGACACAAAAAAGTTTACCTGGCACCCTTACAGTGGTCTTGATGACTATTATGGCTGCCAGTTGAATTATATTGATGAAACAGGATCACCCTGGCTCGGTACGTATAGTAATGGCCTTCTGCACTTCAATATTCAAACCAATACCTGGACAAAGCACACA
>JAEUVL010000080.1 GCA_016786965.1 Chitinophagaceae bacterium | reverse complement strand
TACCAGTGATTGGGAAAGGCTGCGGATCTCATGAATGATGGTCACCAGGTTTTTATGTGAGAAACTGATCATGTCTTTCATTTCCCCGGTAGCTTTTTCCTTGGCCACTTCGAGGTAAAGCCGGGAAGTAGTAAGGTGCTGGCTGATATTATCATGGAGTTCTTTTCCTATCAGCATTCTTTCTTTTTCCTGTGCATCAATAGTGGCCTGTGTGATCTGTTTTTGCTTTTGAATTGCCAGCTCATAGATACTGTCATCACTATCAGTCATTATATTTCCTGAATTACTGATGGTATCAACCTGGCTGATGACCCCGATACCAGCAATACATACAGCATGGTCTTCATCAGCGGAAACAGAAAATTCCCAGTTCACCAATCGCTCATTTCCGTCTGTATCCTTCATATACAAAGCGGTCTGTACGGGCATATTGTTATTGATGGTACAATCTTTTATTGCCTGACGGAATGCAATTATACTTTTTGCGGCCAACCTGTTTTCAATATTTTCCTCCCCGCTCATTTCCGGCGAGGAACAAAACAGGAGGTGAAAGAGATTATTTATATAGATATAATTCCCGGAGATGTCGGTAAGAATGCAACATACCTGGCCGGAATTGTGCAGGTACATGAAGGGCATTTGTTTATTGGGTAATGATTGCATTGCTACTATGAAATCAGCGTAATTAACTATCTGTAAAAGTAAATAGTTTAAGACATTAAAGTGTGTGATTTTTCCTATTAACGCCTGCAATAACCCCCAAATAAGTATAAGCCGTTACTTTTGGCAACGGCTTATACTTATTGATAAAAGATGTGATTTTATTTTGCGGTAGAAAATTTTTGGACCTGGGGGCATTCTTTACCCGTTTCCGGATCTACCATAATGTAATAGGTGGGCAGTTTGTCTTTGATCCACTTTTCCAGTGTTTTACCTTTCTTTTCTTCCAATGCATAGTTAGATATCTTACTGTAATCATCTTTCAGATTCATACGGTGTGGTTCGGAGCGGGATTTTAATTGTACAATCCGTACACCTTTTTTGCCCTGCTCATCGGTAAATGATACCGGCTGAGAAAACTCTCCTACTTTCATTTTACTTAGCATTACCACCATGTCTTTATCCAAAAGGTCGATAGTGATATAGGTGGAGCCATCCCTGTTGGTAATACAAGGACCGGTAAATTTAGAAGTTTCATCATCGCTGTATTTGGAAGCGGCCTCATTAAAGCCCAATGTACCGGCGATGATCTTGGAGCGGATAGTGTCAAGCTTTGCCCTGCCCATGCTTAGTTCATTCTCTGTTACAGGGGGGATACGCAGGATATGACGAACAATGGCATCATCGCCGTTACGCTGCACCATTTGTATAAGGTGATAGCCGAATTTCCCTTTTACCGGAGCGGATATCTCTCCTTCTTTTAACCGAAAGGCAGTTGATAAGAATACAGGGTCCCAGGATTTTTCGTTCCTGTTGATCTGGTATTGGCCACCTCTGTCCCTGCTTCCGGGATCTTCCGACACTGCTTTTGCCAATTGGTCAAAGGTGGTGAGTTTGGTTTCAATTTGTTTTTTGTAGTTATTCATTTCCCCTACAATGTACTGTTCTATATCCCGGGAGGCTTTGGGGTAGAGTACTATCTGGCAAACTTCCAGTTCTGATTCATAAAAGGGGAGACTGTCCTTTGGTATCTTATCGAAAAATGCTTTCACTTCTACCGGAGTGATACGTACATTATCAACGATCTTGCGCTGCATGGCTGCAGCAAGCTTTTGTTCTTTTACAGATTCTCTTGCATCGTCTTTTATCTGGTAAATAGATTTTCCGGCAATTTCTTCTAGGGCTTCCTGGCTACCTAGTCTTTGAATATAGTCACGGATCCTGTTATCGAGATCAGCTTCGACTTCCTCATCTGTTACGGGCAGCGAATCCTTTTCTGCCTGGAGCATCAGCACTTTGGAAATGATTGCCTGTTCCATCAGTACGCATTCCCCGTTTGGAGGAATTTCACCACCCTGGCGGGCAATGTCTGCTAACGAGTTTACTATTTCAGACTGGAGGATGATGCGATCTCCAACTATGGCGTTTATTTTGTCCGCCACTACTTTGGCCGACTGCGTCTGGGCTCCTGCTGCGAGTGTAAGAAGCAGGAAAGAGGCAGTTAGTATTTTTTTGTACAGCATAAGTTCAAAAGTAAATTTCCCTTTATTAGTATTGCTCGGGAAACAGGGTATTTAACAAAAGTTTGATTCGAATAGCTACGAGCTGTGAGTTATGAGTTGCGAGACTTAAAGGCCTAAAAGTTCTTTCAGCATACTAGTCTCCCATGCTAACTGATTGATCCGGCGAGCTGTAGGCTACTACTCGTAACTCGAATCTATCAACTCATAGCTCTTACAGTGTTCTCTTCACTTCTTCCACTTCGTAGGCTTCTACCACGTCGCCTACTTTAATATCGCTGAAATTCTTGATGGTCAATCCGCACTCCATACCAGAGAGCACTTCCTTGGCATCGTCTTTAAAGCGCTTGAGCGAAGCCAGTTCGGCACTTGCATCACCGGTTGGATAAATAACGATACCATCCCGTATCAGGCGGATCTTAGAATCCCGCTTGATCTTTCCATCCAGTACCTGGCAACCTGCCACGGTGGCTTTATCGAACTTGAATACTTCTTTGATCTCCACATTGGCCACGATCCTCTCCTGTACCTTAGGTTCAAGCATTCCCTCCATTGCACTCTTCACCTCTTCGATCGCATTGTAAATGATAGAGTACATCTTTATTTCAATACCGGCATTGTCAGCCAGCCTGGAAGCCTGTAAAGACGGACGAACGTTAAAGGCGATAACGATGGCATCAGATGCTTCCGCCAGCACGATATCACTTTCATTGATCTGTCCCACTCCTTTGTGTATCACACTTACCAAAATCTCCTGTGTGGATAGTTTTTGTAAGGAATCACTCAATGCTTCTACGGAACCGTCCACATCACCTTTGATGATCACTTTCAGTTCTTTAAAGCTTCCGAGCGCCAAACGACGGCCGATCTCATCCAGTGTAATGTGTTTCTTGGTGCGAATACCCTGCTCTCTTAATATTTGTGCACGGCGATAGGCGATCTCTTTTGCTTCAGCTTCGTCTTCATACACCTTGAATTTTTCACCAGCCTGAGGAGCACCGTTCAATCCGAGGATCACTGCAGGGGCAGAAGGGCCGGCTTTTTCTTCTTTTTTATTTCTCTCATTGAACATTGCTTTTACACGGCCAAAATACTGACCGCTTACGATCAGGTCGCCGGGATGCAATGTTCCGTTCTCTACTAATAATGTTGCTACGAAGCCACGTCCTTTATCCAATGATGCTTCAATAATGGTTCCGGTAGCTTCCCGGTCAGGGTTAGCTTTCAGGTCTAATATTTCAGCTTCCAGCAATATTTTCTCCAATAGTTTGTCTATGTTCAGACCCTTTTTTGCAGCAATTTCCTGGCTCTGGAATTTACCCCCCCACTCTTCTACCAGGATATTCATCTGCGAAAGCTGCTCATATATTTTTTGTGAATTAGCGCCGTCTTTGTCGATCTTATTTATCGCAAAGATCATAGGTACACCAGCAGCCTGGGCGTGGCTGATCGCCTCCCTTGTTTGCGGCATCACCGCATCATCCGCCGCAATTACGATCACCGCAATATCGGTTACTTTGGCACCCCTGGCTCTCATAGCTGTAAAGGCTTCGTGACCCGGAGTATCCAGGAAGGTTATTTCTTTTCCATTTGCCAACTGCACCTGGTAAGCACCTATGTGCTGTGTGATACCGCCTGCCTCACCGGCTACTACATTGGCACTCCTGATATAGTCAAGCAACGAGGTTTTACCATGGTCTACGTGACCCATGATGGTGACGATGGGTGAACGATGCTGCAGGTCTTCTGCATCATCTTCTTCCAGTTCTTCTTCCATCTCCATTTGCTTTTCCATGTCGATGAATTCGACATCAAAACCAAATTCGCTGGCTACTAATTCTATTACTTCCGCATCAAGACGCTGGTTTATGGACACCATGATACCCAGGCTCATACATTTGCTGATCACTTCGGCAAAACTTACATCCATCAGGTTGGCCAGTTCGCTTACACTGATGAATTCCGTGACCTGCAGTTTGTTATCGTCTGTGGCATCGCCTTGTGCATCGGCCATTTCCTGCCGCTTTTCACGACGGAGCTTGGCTTTCAGGTTCTTACCTTTTCCACCACCACCGGCCAGCTTGGCCTGCGTTTCCTGTATCTTTTTCTGAATTTCTTTTTCGTCGATCAGTTTATCTTCTCGTCTGCCACCGGTAGTTATCGGCCTCCTGTTGCCTCCTGCGCCGCCTGTTGCACCACCACGGCCGCGGTTAAATCCTCCGGCACCACCTGCGCTACCACCACCTTGCCTTCTGTCGCCACCGGTATCTTTATTGATGAATATTTCCCGCTTAACATCTTTCTTCTCAATCGGGATACGCTTGCGTTTTTTCTTTTCGTCTTTTACGGGTCTTGTATCGTTATCAACCGGCAATTCGATCTTTCCGAGAATTTTCGGGCCGGTGAGTTTTTCTACTTCTATATTTTCAATGACAGCCGCAGCCTGTTCTTCTACCGGTTCTTCTTTTGTCACTTCCACGGGCTTTGGCGTTTCTATTGCAGCCTCTTCTTCTTCTTCCTTCTTTGTTTTTTTAGCCTTTCCTTTAGTGACCTTTTCTTCTACAGCCGGCTTTTCTTCTTCTTTTTTGACTTTTGTTATTTTCTTTGGCCGGGTAGAAGAGTCGATAGCAGATAAGTCAATTTTGGTAAGCACTTTGGGGCCTTCTAATTCCGGCACGCCTATCTTAACTACTTCTTCCTCTTTTTCTTCTTTCTTTTCTTCTACTTTTACTTCCACTATTTCAGGAACAACAGGAACAATTTCCTCTACCGGTTTTTCTTCTTCTTTTTTGGCTGTTTTAGCCGCCGGTTTTTCTTCTTTTTTAAATACGATCTCTTCGTCTTCCTTTTTCTTTTTGGCTTCTGCCTGTGCGCCTTTAGGAAGTTCGAGCTGGTCGCTTTTCATTTTAGCTACCTTGTCGCTCTGAAACTCCTGCTGCAGGGAACGGTACATATCTTCCGTAAGCTTGGAAGTTGGCTTCAGCTCATCTTTTGGAAATCCTTTGCCTATCAAAAAGTCAATAAGGGTGTCCTGACCAATGTTGAACTCTTTGGCCGCAGCTAATAATCTCGGTAATTTTAATTCTGCCATTCAGGTTTTATTAATATGAAAATGTGGTAAATGTGGCAAATGTGAGAATGCTGTCAATGAAAGTTCATTTCACACTTTCACATTATCTCATTTCCACATTTGCATTATTCTTTTTCAAATTCTTCTTTCAATATGCGTCGTACATCAGCGATCGTTTCTTTCTCGAGATCAGTTCTGCGCTCCAGTTCTTCCGGTGTAAGGTTCAGTACGCTTCTGCCGGTGTCGCAACCCACTCTTTTCAGTTCATCAATGATCCAGGTTTCAATCTCGTCGCTGAATTCTTCCAGATCGATATCAAATTCATCTTCCTCTTCGCCTTCTTTGTCACGATATACATCCAGTTCGTAACCAGTGAGCTCGGTGGCCAGTTTGATGTTCACTCCACGGCGACCGATAGCCAGCGACACCTGGTCGGGTTTCAGGTACACATTCGCATGCTTCCCTTCATTGTCCAGTTCCATACTCGTTATCTTGGCAGGGGTAAGTGAACGCTGTATCAGCAGCTGGATATTGCTTGTCCAGTTGATCACATCGATATTCTCATTTTTCAATTCTCTTACGATACCGTGGATACGGCTGCCTTTCATACCTACGCAGGCACCTACAGGATCAATACGGTCATCGAAGGATTCTACCGCAACTTTAGCTCTTTCTCCCGGATCCCGCACAATTTTCTTAATCACAATCAGGCCATCGAATATTTCAGGGACCTCTATCTCCAGTAATTTAGCCAGAAAATCTGGTGATGTTCTGGAAAGGATGATCACCGGGCTATTATTTTTCATGTCCACTTTCTTCACTACGGCACGAATATTTTCTCCTTTTTTGAAATAATCCTGGGGAATTTGCTCACTTTTTGGCAGGATCAGCTCATTTCCTTCTTCATCCAGGAGTAATATCTCTTTTTTCCAAACCTGGTATACTTCAGCGCTGATGATGTCGCCCACACGATCTCCGTATTTCTTAGCCAATACATTCTTCTTCAGGTCGCTGATGCGGCTGGCCAGTGTTTGTTTAGCGGCCAGGATGGCCCTGCGCCCAAAATCCAGCAGGTCAATTTCTTCATATAGTTCTTCACCCACTTCAAAGTCGGGCTCAATTTTCACCGCATCAGAATAGGCTACCTGTGCCAGCGGATCTTCCACTTGTCCATCTTCCACGATCATCCGGCGGCGGATGATCTCGAGGTCACCCTTTTCCGCATTTACGATCACGTCAAAATTGTCATCACTGGTGTATTTCTTGCGCAGCAGGGTTTTAAATACATCTTCCACTACTTTCATCATGGTAGGGCGGTCAATATTTTCCGCCTCTTTAAAATCCTGGAACGCCTCAATCAGGTTGATACTTGCCATAACTCATGAATTTAGTTTTGAGTTTCGAGTTTTGAGTTTCGAGTTTGAACCCTACAGGGGTGGGGTTGTCTCGCAGCTCAAAGCTCAGGGCTCGCAACTTTTTTTTAGAATTTGATTTGAATTTTTGTTGTTTTTATGTTATCAAAAAATATAGTGTGTTGCACTATCTCTAACTTCTTTCCTTTACCTTTTTGTTCTTCCACTACGATGGCCTTTTCGTCGACACTAAGCAGTTTTCCTTCTTTTTTCCCTCCTTCCAGATCGGTTACCTCCACATAGCGGCCAATATTTTTCAGGTACTGCCGGTGTAACTTCAGGGGTTCATCAAGCCCGGGTGAGGACACTTCCAGCGAAAAATCTCCATTGGGGTAGATGTTCTCCTCTTCCAGCTGTTTGTACAGCCGCCGATTATATTGAACCAGCTTTTCGATACTAACTCCCTGATTTCCATCAATAAACACCTTGATGTTATTGGTGGGTTTGATCTTTACTTCTACCAGGAAAAGCTCTGGCTCGGCACTAATCAGTGCCTCCACCTTCTTTTCCAGCATTTGTATTTGTGTATCGTTGCTCATGTGGTATAAAAGAAGAAGGGAACGGCCTCGTTCCCTTCTTACTGCTATTTCCGATGCAAATGTAAGGCAATTGTGCTATTCCAGCCAAAAAAGGGTACGAAAACAGGCAACATTAATAATTCGGTAAAGCAT
>JAEUVL010000208.1 GCA_016786965.1 Chitinophagaceae bacterium | reverse complement strand
GGCCTCCTTACCCAGATGTTCTGGTATAATTTTGATGAATCATTCATCAACAACTTTGAAAAGAATGTGGATGGCCTTACCCTTGACAAAGCCAAAGAGATCATCAGCCAGTATTTTCCTAAAGATAAACTCCAGCTGGTGCTGGTGGGAAAATCTGCCGATATAAAAAAGATCGCTGAAAAATATGGTAAGGTGACGGAGGTCCAAATAAAAGATGAACCTAAGAAAGGGTTTTAAGATCGCAAGCGGGGCCTGTTCCCCGCTTTTTTATGGTTATTCCTTAATCTTGCAACATGAAGATACAGTTCTGGTCAGTTGGCAAAGCCAATGAGACCTATGTAAAGGAGGGTGTGGAAGATTTCACCCGCCGCATCTCAAGGTATTTTAAAGTGGAGTGGAATATTTTACCTGTTCCCAAAAATGCCGCTATGATGAGTGAGATGGACCTGAAGAAAAAGGAAGGAGAAACGATACTGCAATGGCTCAGCAAAGACGATTACCTGGCGGTGCTGGATGAAAGAGGGAAACAGTTGAGTTCGGAAGGACTGGCAGCTTTTATCCAGGCAAGGGCCAATGAAAGCCGCAAGCAACTCATCTTCCTGATCGGTGGTGCCTTTGGCATTGACGAAGCGGTGATGAGACGTGCTGATTTTAAATGGAGTTTGTCCCAACTGGTATTCCCTCATCAACTGGTGCGGCTTATCCTCGCTGAACAAGTGTACCGGGCCTGCACCATTCTAAAAAATGAAAAATATCATCATAAGTAAATTTTTCGTTTCCCCTTTTAGCGTTTAGATTTACTCATAATACCGCCACTGCAATATGGATCTTACAATTACCCTTATCATCGTTATCGTCACTTCTCTCATTTCGTTAGGAGCATTTAATAATGCCCGGATAAAAGAAGATCTGATCTTTTACCCCCCGTCAATTGGCCGCGGGCAATGGTATCGCTTTTTTAGCTGTGGTCTCATTCATGCTGACTATTTCCACCTGATATTTAATATGTATGCTTTATATACATTCGGTACCAATGTGGAATTGGGCCTCACATATCGTTCAGCCGAAGGATTAGTGGTAGATAATGGGTTCTTGCAGATTTTCGGGCAACTAAAAGGAAAATTATTTTACTTGGCCATGTATGTGCTGGCGCTTGGGTTTTGCCTGCTGCCAACTTATTTTAAACATAAAGACGACTCCTATTATATGAGTTTAGGTGCATCCGGTGGGGTAAGTGCTGTGATCTTTACCGGCATGCTGCTGGAACCACGGTCAGGTGTTGGTCTCCTTTTTCTACCGATCAGTATTCCCGGTTATATTTTCGCTCCATTATTCCTGATCATCTCACATTATCTTGCAAAAAGAGGTCGGGATAATATTAACCACTCTGCGCATATTTGGGGAGCTCTGTTCGGCATTATGTTCACCATATCAATGTCCTACCTCCTTTCAGATTTTGATCCTGTTCAAAACTTTATAGAGAGCATCAGAATGGACACAGGTTTATAGTCCTATTTAGATGATTCAAGAGAGAGCCTGATCACAGCAGTTGTTGTATCCGACACTTTGAACCGTTCATCTATCCGCTGTCCCACCACCCAGATGATCCGCTGTCCGCTTTCGATCACCCAAATATTTTCCTTTTCCGGGAGAGAGAGTTTCTTATCGATCAGGAAGCGGCTGA
>JAEUVL010000205.1 GCA_016786965.1 Chitinophagaceae bacterium | reverse complement strand
AGTGTAAGTAAATATCTGGGAGCGGGTCATGTCTTCATTTCTTTCCCGCAGGATATAAAATTTATTATTCTTTTCGTTGGCGGCAATTCCTTCTGCACCATCACCGCTTTTGGTCTTAGGTGGCAATGGTACTGTTGTTTGAACTTGTTTCAGATCGCTGGTGGCCGGGTCCACTTCATATACAGCAGCTATGTTTTCTGATACCAGGTATAATTTTCCTTTATAGGAAGTGAGGCCTTCCATTTCAAAATTCTGAGGTACCTGTATGTCGATAGTATTGGTAATAGACTTTGATGAAGGGTCAAAAGCGAATATGGAGGGGCAGCGTTCGGAAGCAAAATACAACTTGCCGTCGAGGTACTTCATGCCTGAGATGCAGACTTGTTTATTCATGCTTTCCGGCAAGGCTACATTGCTGATGCCATACAAAGGAACCTGCGGAGGCTGGGCATTGGTAATTATTATTAAAAAACAACTAAAAAGGAGGGATAAAGAAAATGTCCGCATATTGAAAGGTTTAATCAGCCGGTTATGTTTACCGGCACTCGTGGATGTTTTGACGTTTGTTAAAGATAAAAGGTTGGCGTTAGATAATAAAGCCAAATTTCGGTGCATTATCCCTATGTAACGGGCTGAATCAAGTCCCATAGATTCCCATACAGGTCGGCAAAGACAGCCACAGTGCCGTAAGACTCCGTTATTGGTTCACGAACGATCTTAATACTATTGTCAATTAACTGCTGGTAATCCCGCTGAAAATCATCAGTAAAAAGGAAAAAGCCTACCCGTCCACCGGTTTGATCACCCACTCTTGACCGCTGTTCATCCGTAGCTGCTTTGGCAAGTAATAATTGGCAGCCATCAGAACCGGGCGGTGACACCAATACCCATCTTTTGGTTTCAGAAAGAACAGTGTCTTCCACTAACCTGAAATTCAGTTTTTGGGTGTAAAAGGCAATGGCCTCATCATAATCGGCTACCACCAGGGCGATATGAGCAATATATTGTTTCAAATTGGTACAGATGATTATTGATCAGCGTTGTTTTCTTTCAGCCATTGTTCGTAGGAGATAACACCTAGTTCGGGCTTTGCTTCACCTTCCAAAATGGCAATGAACTCCAGCACATTCCCATCCGGATCATTAAAATAGATAGCGATGGCGGGCATCCATGCAAAGACCATTGGTTCTTCTTTGCCGTTTTTCAGAAAATTATAAGGCTGCAGCTTTCTTTCTTTTAAAAAGTGAACTGCACCATTCAGAACAAAATCCACATCACACCGAAAAGCAAAATGCCTGGTTTCTAATTCACCGGCAGGCTTTTCCCAAAGGCCAAGCATGTAAGATTTTGGGTTGCCGATCCACAAAAAAGCAATCCGTCTTCCTTCTTCAGTATGGGCAAGTTGCAAGCCCAATTTATGCTGATAGAAATCAACAGCCTTTTCTAAAGAAGAAACTGAAAGGTGAGTTTCGTATAGTCCTTTGATCATAGTATCAGAATCCTTTTTTAGCATCTGGTTTTTCAGCAGGTGGCGCAGCATTCTTTACATATTTTTCCAGCCACAGATATTGCTCGGCCAGTGTATGTAAAATGTTTTCCCGTCCCTGGTAGCCATGGCTTTCATAGGGCAGGCTGATATATTTTGCCGTACCGCCATTACCTTTTATGGCATTGAACATCCGCTCACTTTGGATAGGATAAGTACCGGTGTTATTATCCATCTCACCATGCACCAGCAGGATAGGGGTTTTGATCTTATCAGCATAATTGAACGGACTCATTTCGTTGTATAGTTGAGTGGCCTGCCAGTAGTTGCGGTCCTCATTTTGAAAACCAAACGGTGTAAGCGAACGGTTATAAGCACCGCTACGGGCAATGCCCCCTTTAAAGAGATTGGTATGGGCCAGCAGGTTGGCTGTCATAAAGGCACCATAGCTATGTCCGCCAACAGCCACCCGGTTCTTATCACCCACGCCTAATGAATCAAGTACATTGATAGCCGCTTCAGCATTCATGGTGAGTTGTTCAATGAAATTATCATTCGGTTTTTTATCCTTGCTGGTTGCTACGATTGGCATTTCTGCATTATTCAGGACGGCATATCCTTGTGTAACATAGTAAACAGGTGAGCCCCAGTTCAGCAACGTGAATTTATGTTCGCTGCCCCTGATCTGTGCGGCATCGGCGGCAGAATTAAACTCGGCAGGATAAGCCCAGATGAAGACAGGTAGTTTGCCGTCTCTTTTTGCATCATATCCTTTTGGCAAATAGAGGTCGCCGGTAAGGTCAACACCATCTGCTCTTTTATACTTTATTTTTTCTTTTACCACTCCGTCCAGTTGCGGATAGGGATTGGTGAACTGGGTGATCTGCCTGTCTGCGATACGCAGCCGCAGGTTTTTTATCCAGAAATTGGGGACTTCTTTTTCGCTTTGCTTTTCAGTAAGTAATTGCAGTTTTTCAGCATTCAATACCGCCACCACGTTCTCAAACCAGCCTTCGGCACAGCGCCAGAGAGTATCTGCTTTCTTCTTATGTATATCATAGGAAAGGAGAAATGGAAGATCGCCTTTCGGAGAACTTCCGGTTGGATTATTCAATAATATTTTATTCCCGTTGTCGATCAGTTGCAGCACTTTTCTTCCAAACTGATTGGTAGTGGTAACCGGTAAGCCAGGGTTGCCATACGCATCGGTGGTATTTCGGGTAATGAGTTTTTCCAGGTCTTCGGTGATAGAGTTGAAACGATCATATTGGATGATCTGTTTACCGGTCAACCCTTCTGACACGATCGCTACATTCGCATCGCCCCAGGTAGTGCCGCGGTAGCGCATCTTTGTTTTAAATAATTGCTTTGGTTCCCCGGTAAAGGGTGCGGATAATGCATACACCCCATCATGGTATTCCACATTCTTTTTGATCAATCCGCTGTCAAGCGGCATACACCATACGGCTGTAGCCGGTTCATCATCTCTCCATTCAAATGCACGGGGTGCAAAAAGTACATTATCATTGCCGCCGGGTGCGGTTTCGTTTGACGGCACCTCTGCTAATTGCTTTACTAGTTTGCCAGTGATGTCTGTAACAAGATATGTTGAAGGAAAACCGGAAGAAGGCACTGTGTACGAAAAAGGTTTTTTCAGAATGCGAACCAGCAGATATTTTTTATCCGGAGAAATATCGAGTTGGCTATAGAGGGCCGGTGCGCCGATCTTTGTCTCAGTACCGTTTATATTTTTTACCAATTGGGTGGTGGCATAAAACTCGAACAATTGCTCATCATAAGGACTTTTGATCAGGTCCTGGAAAGTAGGACGGGGGGTAGCTTTACCATAATTCTCCTGTGTGGCGGGCCCTTTGGGTACAGCTGGTTTAGGTGGTGCAGCAGTTGCAGGTTTTATGGCTGTGCGGTACATGATCGTATTATCATCCAGCCAGTTATAGTTGCCGGTGATAATGTTCAGGGCCGCTTTATTGATCTTCTTTGCTTTTTGAGTGGCCACATCAATCACATACAGATCAACCCGGTTAGAAGTGGTATGAGTAAAGGCGATCTTTTTATTGGAAGGGCTCCACCTGATATTGGTGGCAAAAAGCGGTGCAGGCAATCCGGCAATTGCCAGGTCTTTACCAGAGGCTATATTGCGAAGCGAAAACCCATTGATAAATGTTTGCCTGCTCGGAGCAAAGTTGGCAGGGTTGATGCGAAGACCAGCGATCTTCAGTTCAGGTCTCGCCAGTTCTTCTACAGAAGGGTAGCTGCTGCTTTCCATAAAAAGCATCCACTCCGCTTTATCATCCACACTTACGTTGGGCGATTTTTTCGCCAGTAACATATCCACTATATCTTTCGGCGGCGTTTTATAACTACCATCATCTTGTGCAGTGGTACGGTTGCAGATGAGGAGCACAAGCAGGGTTGCGAAGAATGAAAAGTGTTTTGCCGGCATGGTAGGTAATTTAATTGTACAAAGTAAACCGTAAGTGCTGCATTAAAGCGCCACTGGTGTAAAATTACCAAACAAATGCTGCCAGAGTTGGTTTGGAGTGACGATCGTTTTAAAAAACAGGATTTACCAATACATCTCCCAATTCCGGCTTCTTTTTAAAGACAGAATGGGCAAAGGGACAAAGCGGGATGATCTTAATATCGTTGGCCCGGGCATATTCAACAGCTGCATGTACGAGCTGATAGCCTGCGTTTTTGCCCCGCAATTCATCACTTACCTCTGTGTGGTCAATGATCATTTTAGAGGCGGAAGGCATTGTATAGGTCATTTCTGCCAGCCTGTTTTCTCCAGTGGCAATAAAGAAAGACCCTTTGGAGCTGGTATGTTCATGCTGTATAAGCATATAGGTGCTATTTTAATTTTCTAAAATATTCTTCTGTAAATACCGGGTCCATTTGCTGGTAAAACTGTACCAGTAATTTCATCTTTTTTCTCACTTTGGGATACCGGTCTACGAGTTTCCAAAAACCCTCTGACGGACTGAAAAGGTTTTGCGCAAAAGTGTTCAGGTCGTTTTCCAGGCTTGATTGTGAGTACTGTGTAAGAAAGCCCTTTTTACAAAAGTTACTGTCAAGCTCCTGCGAGGAAGCATTATTCCGGATGGCGCCCACCCCATTTTCCGGATCATTGTAATCAAAGCCCGGAGCATTGGCAGCGAGCCATGATCTTGCGTCCAGCCATTGCGGGTGCCTGCGGTACAGGATACTTGAGTATTCATGATGAAAGGTCTGTTCCATATACAGGTCTGTAAAGCCCATATCAACGCCGTTGTTAGTGAGGAACAGGGCATCCGAAGAATTGGTGCCGCCATAGCCTACATCATAAAATTTCAATGATTTTAAAAAATAGACCGCTGTCAATTCGTTCTTCAAAGCGGCGACAGGATATTTCTGAATGGCCCTGATGATGATATCTAAACTCCTGCGGATCTCTTTTGTATCAATTTGTTCGCCACTGGCACTGATAGGTGGGGCCTGCCAGGAAGCGGGAAATATGGACCGGGAATAAGTAAAACTGATCTTCACCCCACGTATCAAGGTATCAGAAGGACTGCCCTGTGTGGCTGCTGACAAACTGCTTAAAAGAAAAAACAGGGGTACAACTCTCTTCATTTAGTATGCTGTTTGGGGTGAGTAAAAAGTAAATCTAAAAAGAATTTGTTCATCTTGTTTGTTTGCCTTTATATTTGTACAGCAATGAACAAGCAATTTAACAATACATGGTGGTGGCATACAACTCTAAGGGGTCTGTAATGTCATAGCTGTATTTGTTTAACTATACTCAGGCCCCGACAGAAATGTTCGGGGTTTTTTAATTACCAGGAAATGAGGAAAATTGAAATAATCACCACTTGTAAGAGAATGCTGGCAGATGTCTTTACCCCTGTAGGCATCTACCTGCGGCTGCGTGACCGGTTCCGGGACACCATTCTGCTGGAAAGTACTGACCACCATTCTTCTGAGAACAGTTATTCGTTCATCTGCATCAATGCGATAGGCGGGATGGAGATCACTTCAAAAGAAACGATCGAATGCAAGCTGCCGGGGCAAAAGCCGGAGAAGACATCATTGAAAAGCAATAATGAAGTGCCGCAACTGCTTTGGGATTTTATGCAAAAGTTTGACATCAAGAAAGGCGAATCTAAAGAAGAGAAGTTTGCCCAGGGCCTGTTTGGGTACACTACTTATGATGCAGTACAGTTCTTTGATACGGTTAAACTTCTTACTCATGACTCAGTATCCGGGGCTTCCATTCCCCTGATGCGTTACAGGCTTTACCAATATGTTATTGCCATCAATCATTTCAAGGATGAATTATTTATTTGTGAAAATAAAATCACCGGCGTTGAAAGCGATGTTGATGTGGTAGAGTCACTCATCAAAAGCAAAGATGTGCCGGTGTATCCATTCAGCCTTAAAGGTGAGGAAAGCTCTAACATGAGTAATGAAGACTATAAAGAAATAGTGAAGAAAGGGATAGCCAGTTGCCTACGGGGAGATGTGTTCCAGATCGTATTAAGCAGGAGGTTCCAGCAAAAATTCACGGGTGATGAATTCAATGTGTACAGGGCATTGCGCAGCATCAATCCATCTCCCTATTTATTCTTCTTTGATTACGGGGATTATAAATTAATGGGTTCCTCCCCGGAAGCCCAGTTAGTGGTCCAGGGTGGTAAGGCGGTGGTACATCCTATTGCCGGTACGTTTAAAAGAACAGGAGATGATGATGCAGATAAAGCGGCAGCGGAACGGTTGCTGAAAGACCCAAAAGAGAATGCGGAGCATGTGATGCTGGTGGACCTGGCAAGAAATGACCTGAGCCGCTTGTGTGAAGATGTAACAGTGGCGCATTACCGGCAGGTGCAATACTTCTCGCATGTCATTCACCTGGTAAGTGAGGTAACAGGAAAGGTGAGAGAGAGAAGCAATCCCTTTGAACTTGTGGCCAAAACTTTTCCGGCGGGTACACTAAGTGGCGCACCCAAATTCAGGGCGATGGAACTGATCGATTCCTGCGAGCCAACGGCGAGGAGCTATTATGGAGGCGCTATAGGGTTCATCGGGTTTGATGGCAGTTGCAACCATGCGATCATGATAAGAACTTTTTTGAGCAGTAATAACACATTGACCTACCAGGCCGGGGCCGGAGTAGTGGCTGCCAGCAACCCGGAGAGTGAATTGCAGGAAGTGAATAATAAATTGGCTGCGTTAAAAAAAGCTATTGTACTAGCAGAAAATATTTGATATGAAAATTTTGGTTTTTGATAATTACGATTCTTTCACTTACAACCTTGTGCATCTGGTAGAGCAAATCACACACACAAAAGTGGATGTGTATCGTAACGACCAGATAGTACTGGAGAAAGTAAAAGAGTACGATAAGATTATTTTATCTCCCGGTCCGGGTATCCC
>JAEUVL010000025.1 GCA_016786965.1 Chitinophagaceae bacterium | reverse complement strand
TTGACTTGCAGAAAATTATTTCTTCTTTTTTGTTGTTGTCTTTTTAGTGGCAGTGCTTTTCTTTTTGGGGTCTGTCTTTTGGGTGCCTGTTTTCTTGCTACCGGCCTTGCCTTTTTTCACCGTTTTCTTTTTGGGTGGTGGTGGCGTGTAGGGATTGCGCCTGAACCACCATTCTTTTGTGGTGACATTGCCTACGAGATCTTCGGCTATCACTTTTAAATGATGAATGCCATACGGGCATCGTTCATCGAACTTATATATCCAGTTGCGGCTTTTATCATTGGTGAAGCGGACCCACTGGCTATCTAATTCGACCCGGAATTTTTTTACTCCAAAATTATCCGTTGGTGTAAATACGATGCGTGAAGCTGCGCTAAGATTGATGGTATCTCCTTTCCCTAATTCGTTTACTGACGGGGCGGTTACATCTGCAAATGCCTGGAAGCTGCCAAAATCTCCAAACTTTGCTGTTAGCCACCCGTCTGACCATATTGCTTTTTTTATACTGTTTCCTCTGCCGCTTTTTACTATCACCAGTTTTTCCTTCCAGTTTTCCGGTATGGCTTTATTAGGTTTCAGGCGAACAGTGAAGTCGTCATGTATTGGAAATGAAGCATCATTTACCTGGTGCTTTGCGGTGACGGCGTTGTAAGATGTGGCAGCATTATCACGGTAATAATAGGCTGGTACGGAATCGTACAAACAACCTTCGGGCAGGTACATTTCAAAATCAGCTTTTTTGACCACATTTACCTGCTGGGGGGACAGTTTAGACATTGCTGTTACTGATGGTACCAATGCGGCGAGGCTGTCATTGAAACGGACGGCAAAATTGAGTTGGGACGTGTTGCCATACACATCTTTTACATCCACGCTGATATAGTGAACAAGGGTGTCAGTAAATTCTATGACCCCGTCGCTTTTGATCTTATGATAAGCCGCTCCATTATCACCTGGCAATTGCGACAGGTGCTGCAGGTAAGCTCCGCCATTAAAATCGTGCTTGTAATCAATATGGGCATTCATATAAGCTGTCTCATCATAGTCAATACTATCGAGCAGGAAAGCAACCTGCGGCTCATCATCAAGGTATAGCTTTGCGGAAAACACACCATTCTCGCTACTGCCACTACTTGATTTATCATACATCTGCAATCCAAAGCTGACCTTTTTTAACCCTGTTTGAATTACATCTATTTTGGGAATGATATAACCGCTGTCTGTGTTTTTTAACGGGAAGAATTTTGGCGTTTGTTCATACACACTTTTGCTGCGGTCGTACATTGCCAGCCTTACCAGGGCAGGTGGTACCACATCCTGAAATTGAAATCCGAATAAAAGCGGGTTCAGCCGTTTGTCTGTTTTGGTATCAATGATCTCAAAATGCAGATGCGGCCCTCTTGAACCGCCGGTATTGCCGCTGTTGGCAATAAAACTCCCTTTACTTACCGGGAATTGGCCGGGGCCAAAGAGAAGCTCTACCGCCCAGCTTTCCTGTTTGTATTGCTGTTCGGTAACATACTCTTCTAACTCGGGATAAAAATCATTAAGATGGGCATATAGGGTAGAGAGGCCATTGGGGTGATTGATAATAATGAAGCGGCCAAAACTTTGTGGCCTGACACCTACTTTAGCGATATAGCCTTCGGCTGCGGCATAGATGGGCATATTTTCCTGGGCCTTAGTCCGGATATCAAGGCCCATATGCCAGTGATTGGGACGGAGCTCACCAAAATTGGCTGATAGCTCCATAGGAATGCCAACGGGGTTTCTAAAATAGTCCTGGGGATAGGTTGGCGGTGTTTGTGCCTGCAAATACAATCCTATCAAAATAAACTTTATACATACTAAGAATTTCAACCGCATCTGCAAAAATAAGTATCGGTGCCTATACTATTAATAGGGTATAGGCGATTCGATTCAATGTTTGTATCTTTTCCTCTTTTTAAAGCATGAAAAAACTGCTGTGGCTGCTGCCACTTTGTACCATCTTATATGCCTGTCCGTTTGAATCGGCAGTGGCGCTGGAGAAAAAACCGGTGGAACCGGTGGATACCACGCTGTACGGGTATTGGTATGGTATTGTAAAAGATGGCAGTGATTATTTTGGCATTGAGGCGCTGGATATTGCCCCCCAGTCAGATTCTGTGTACGCCATCACCCGTTATGGTAAGGCCATCAAAGGAGATATCATTTTGCCAGACACGGCTTATTTTACCGGTTATACTTCCTACATAGGCGAGCAACGATATATGAATATCGTAGCTGACATCCTGATAGAAACACCCCGCAAAAACAGTAAAATGAGGGATATGATAAAACAGCGGGTGTATTACATCGCCAAAATAGACAGAAGTAATGATACCCTTTTTGTAAAGACGGTTACTGATGGTTTTTCTAAAAAGAAAAACTTTGGGTCTCCGGAAGAGTTTCGCCAAGCCATTCTGAGCCTAACGACTGGAAATATTAATATCTACGACGATCAGTATTCTCTTTCTTACCGGAAAATTCCAAAACCACCGTTGTCCAGATCTTTCTAATAAGCTGTTGGAAAAAAATACTCCTCCCCATCCGTCAAAACCCCTCTATTCCCTTAGTTTTGCGCAATTTGTTTTTTCATAACGATACTTCGCCATTGTCAGTATTACAAGCAATCTTTTAAAAACAAAAAATGCCAAAAGACAATTCGATCAAATCGGTTCTTATTATCGGCTCCGGCCCCATTATCATCGGACAAGCCTGTGAATTTGACTATTCCGGTACGCAAGCTGCCCGCAGCATAAGGGAGGAAGGAATAAAAGTGATACTTATAAACAGTAACCCTGCCACCATTATGACAGACCCTATGATGGCTGACCGGGTTTATCTGTTGCCACTTACTGTTGAAAGCATAGAGCAGATTCTCCAGGAAAATGAAATAGACGCTGTGCTGCCCACTATGGGCGGACAAACGGCGCTAAATCTGGCTAAAGAAGCAGAAGAACTGGGTATTTGGCAGCAGTATAATGTTCGGCTGATTGGGGTGGATATTAAAGCCATTGATAAGGCCGAAGACCGTGAAAAGTTCAGAAAGTGGATGATTGAGATTGGGGTAACGGTAGCACAGGCAAAGATCGCCAACTCTTTTTTGGAAGGAAAAGAATTTGCACAGGAAATAGGGTTTCCCCTGGTGTTACGTCCCTCTTTTACATTGGGAGGTTCTGGTGGTGGCCTCGTTTTCAAAAAAGAAGATTTGGATGAAGCCCTTAACAGGGCATTAACTGCCAGTCCTATACATGAGGTGCTGGTAGAAAAAGCTATTCTGGGCTGGAAAGAATTTGAACTGGAGCTGCTGCGTGATATGGCAGATAACGTATGCATTATTTGTACGGTGGAGAATTTTGATCCGATGGGTGTTCATACCGGCGATTCTATTACGGTGGCACCTGCTATGACACTGAGCGATACGGGGATGCAACTGATGCGTAATACTGCTATCAAAATGATGAGGGACCTGGGCAACTTTGCCGGCGGCTGCAATGTACAGTTTGCGCTGAACCCGGATACAGAAGAGATCATTGCCATCGAAATAAACCCAAGGGTGAGCCGTTCATCAGCACTTGCCAGTAAAGCGACTGGCTACCCCATTGCAAAAATTGCGGCGAAACTGGCGATAGGATATAACCTGGATGAATTGGAAAACCAGATCACTAAAACCACCTCTGCTTATTTTGAACCGGCGCTGGATTATGTGATCGTGAAAATTCCCCGCTGGAATTTTGATAAATTTAAAGGAGCCAATGATACACTGGGTTTCCAGATGAAAAGCGTAGGTGAGGTGATGGCCATTGGCAGAAGTTTTACTGAAGCCGTGCAAAAAGCCTGTCAAAGTCTTGAAAATAATGCGGTGGGGCTCGGATATTATGGAAAAAGCCTGATGCATGCAGAAGAACTGCTTGAGTATATTAAAACACCAAAATGGGACCGCATTTTCCGAATTAAAGATGCGTTGATGGCCGGTATTTCTGTTGGTACTATTTCTAAAGCCACTAATGGTATTGACCGGTGGTTCCTGTACGAAATACAAAAGATCTGTAATATAGAAAAGGAAATTGCGAAGTACGATCTTGCTGATCTGCCTCTTGAATTATTGCGGGAGGCTAAAGTAAATGGGTTCAGTGATGAACAGATCAGCCGTATTACAGAGCATGGTGATGAGGAGGATGTGTACAAGAAAAGAAAAGAAGCAGGTATAACAAGGGTATATAAAATGGTGGATACCTGTTCGGCAGAGTTTGAAGCAAAGACGCCTTATTTCTATTCCTCTTTTGAACAGGGTAATGGAAATGAAAGCAAGGTATCTGATAAAAAGAAGATCATTGTGCTCGGCTCCGGGCCCAACCGGATCGGACAGGGAATTGAATTTGATTATTGCTGTGTGCATGGATTGCTCGCCATTAAGGAGTGCGGCTATGAAGCCATCATGGTAAACTGTAACCCTGAAACCGTGAGCACAGACTTTGATATGGCGGATAAACTCTATTTCGAGCCGGTATACTGGGAACATCTCTGGGAAATAATAGAACATGAAAAACCGGAAGGGGTGATCGTTCAGCTCGGTGGACAAACAGCCCTGAAACTCGCAGAGAAATTACACCAGAAAGGAATAAAAATCATCGGTACATCATACGACAGTATGGATATAGCTGAAGACAGGGGCCGCTTTAGTGACCGCCTGAAGGAACTGGAAATCCCTTATCCTGATTATGGAACGGCTGAAGATGTGGATGAGGCGATAGTTGTAGCTAACAAGGTGGGCTACCCGGTACTGGTTCGTCCTTCTTATGTATTGGGAGGACAAAGAATGAGGATAGTGCTGAACGATGAAGAAGTGGAAAAAGCTGTTGTAAGTCTATTGAAACACCTGCCCGGCAATAAAATCCTGATTGACCATTTCCTTGACCGCTGCCAGGAAGCAGAGATAGATGGCATATTTGATGGAGAAGATTTTCATGTGATGGGTGTGATGGAGCATATAGAGCCGGCCGGTATTCATAGTGGTGATAGTAATGCGGTATTACCT
>JAEUVL010001104.1 GCA_016786965.1 Chitinophagaceae bacterium | reverse complement strand
CAGCAGACCACCAGGCGGCGGAGGTTTTAAACCCGGCGGTGGCGGATTTAACAAAGGCGGTTTCAGGGGCAGATTTGCTCCCCGTAAAGAAGCAGAACATCGCATCAATCATTTTATCCGGGTGCCGCAGGTGCGGCTCGTTGGAGACAATGTAGAAGTTGGTATATATGACACACAGGCCGCTCTTAAGATGGCCCAGGAACAGGGACTCGATTTGGTGGAAATTTCTCCGACAGTAGATCCTCCGGTGTGCAAGATCATCGACTATAACAAATTCCTGTACGATAAGAAGAAGAAGGAAAAGGAGATGAAGGCGAAAAGCAAGGTCTCCGAAGTAAAAGAGATCCGTTTTACTCCCAATACAGATGATCATGATTTTGACTTCAAAGCAAAACATGCTGTGGAATTTTTAAAGGATGGCAATAAGGTAAAAGCCTATGTGCAATTCAAAGGCCGTGCAATTCAGTTTCAGGACAGGGGGCAATTGCTGCTTTTGAAGTTTGCAGAACGACTTGCTGAAGTAGGAGTATTGGAGAATATGCCAAAGATGGAAGGCAGAAGAATGCTGGCCATGTTTGCGCCAAAGGGAAAGAAAAAAGCATAGTCCTTAAACAACATAATTGTACACCCCCTTTTACGCAGGTAAAAGGGGGTGTTTCTTTAGTATCCAAAGCAGAAATCAACCGCTGGTACAAAATTCCACAAGAAAGCAAGCTGAATTCCAGCTTTCCGTATCTTGAGGCATTATCAACAAATCACCATATATGCTATCTACGCTTCGCAAATTTTTTATGTTATCAGTTTTGGTAGGCGCTTCAACGGCAGCTTTGGCTCAGCCAACAGTTACTTCCAGACCTGATACAGCCAGAAGGCCAAATGGTCCTTCGCAAGGTCCCAAGCCCTATAAAGAGGTCATTACCTCCAAAGCCATTTCCGACGGTGGTCTTTTTTGGGTACATAAAGTTGAGGATAAATATTTCTTTGAAATACCGGATTCCTTACTCAGCCGGGATATCCTGGTGGTGAACCGTCTCTCAAAAGCCGGAGCAGGAATGCGGGTAGGAGGATTTGCCGGGTATGCCGGTGATGATATCAGCCGAAATGTGATCCAGTTTCAACGGGGGCCTAATAACAAAATATTTCTCCGTAATATTTCATTTGCGGAGTACAGCAAGGATTCAACTTCCTCTATGTACACTGCTGTTAAAAGATCGAACGTCCAGCCAATTGCAGCTTCGTTTGATATTAAATCACTCGGAAAAGACTCAACAGGGGTCGTAATTGATGTAACTGATTTTATCAGTGGAGATAACGATATTCTTTACTTCAGCAGCAATACCAAATCGCTTTACCGGCTTGGTTCCCTACAGAATGATAAATCGTATATCGAAAAATTGAGTTCTTATCCTATCAATATTGAAATAAAAACAGTGAAGACCTATGGTCGTTCTGCTGCACCTCCAACCGGTATTTCGATTGGGCAGGCACCTACAGGAAATCTGACTGTTGAAATAAACAGCTCATTGGTATTATTGCCTAAAGTACCTATGCAGCCAAGATATTTTGACAAAAGGGTAGGTTATTTTGTAACCGGCTACACCGATTATGATGCCAATCCGCAGGGAGTGGAAAGTATCATCATGGTAAAGAGGTGGAGATTGGAACCAAAAGACGAGGACATTGAAAAATATAAAAGGGGAGAACTAGTAGAACCTAAGAAACCCATCATTTTCTATATAGATCCGGCTACCCCAAAGAAATGGATCCCATACCTGATCATGGGGGTAAACGACTGGCAAGCCTCTTTTGAAAAAGCTGGTTTCAAGAATGCCATCATGGCAAAATTGGCCCCAACCAAAGAAGAGGATAGTACCTGGAGTTTAGACGATGCAAGAAATTCTGCCATAGTTTATAAACCGTCGGATATTGCCAATGCCAGCGGCCCCAGCATCGCTGATCCCCGCAGTGGCGAGATCATGGAAAGCCATATTAACTGGTACCACAACATCATGGAATTACTCCGTGATTGGTATTTTGTTCAATG
>JAEUVL010001080.1 GCA_016786965.1 Chitinophagaceae bacterium | reverse complement strand
AACCCCTGATGGCTGGGTACAGGATAAGGATGGCAATCCTTCCAACGATCCTCATGCGTTAAAGACAGGTGGTGCTTTGTTGCCGTTGGGTGGCGACAGGGAGCATGGCAGTCATAAAGGCTATGCGCTTGGCGCTATCGTGGATATATTTTCTGCTTTATTAAGCGGTGCCAACTATGCACCCTGGGTGCCGCCGTTTCCGGCCTATGTGCCCATGCCGGCACAGCAACCAGGCAGGGGCATCGGTCATTTTTTGGGAGCAATGCGGGTAGATGCATTTCGTCCGGCCAATGAGTATAAAAAAAGTATGGACCATTGGATACAGGGTTTCCGTGCCTGCCAAACCATACCCGGCGAAGAAAAGGTATTAGTGCCCGGCGACCCGGAACGGGAATATGAGGCTGAACGAATGAGTAATGGCATTCCGCTGCTGGAGGCTGTGGTGGTAGATTTGAAAACGTTGGGAGAAAAGTTTTCGATACATTTCAAACTTTAAATTATAGTCTATGAAATTATTATTTAGCGGATGTATTGTATTACTGATGCTGTTCGGTTTTACTTCCTGTCAACGAGAAGTCGATGGTACGTTGACCCCTGAAAGTTTTACTGATAGTTCTATTTCCCGTATTGTGGTTTTGGATACTACCACTTTTGCCTCCGGATTGGATACGGCACAGACCATTGAATTTCTATATGATGGTTCAGGCCGGTTGATCACTTTCCATAGTGTGTATTATAATCCGGGAGTAAGCGGCGCTGGTCGCTTTAATGCCGATGAAGAAATAAGGTACCAGTATACAGGGGCAGATACATTGCCCGCTAAGTTGTTTTCTAAGTATACAGATATTGCTGGAGGAACGACTGATTACGACACTTCATTTCTCACCTATTCCGGTGGAATGGTAGCGAGAGATTCCTTCTTTTCTGCCCCTGACTATGTAGTAGCAGAATTCAATAAGTTAAGTGAGAACCGCTACAAAGTATTTCATAAGATCAATAATGGGATGGGCGGACAGGTTATTGATACCGCTTACATAAACCTGACCTATCAAAACGGCAACCTGATCAAAGAAGTGGATTCATTATGGCTGCCGGGTGGTGGCTGGACCGTTACTTCTATGAATGTGATGTACGATAACAAGCCCAATCCTTTAAGATCGATCTCTATCCCGTATCCGGCACCATTTAACCAGTTTTATCTATCGGGTATTGGAGTGGCACCACTTTCCAACAGGAGTATGAATAATGAGTTGAGTGAGATGAATAGTATAGGTACATTTGTATTGTTACTTTCTTATCAATATGGACCTACCGGTTTGCCCAAAATCATAAGGGATGACAACGGCCTGAAGTTTTTCTATTTTTATAAAATGCTATAATAGCAGGTTGT
>JAEUVL010001063.1 GCA_016786965.1 Chitinophagaceae bacterium | reverse complement strand
TGGAATAAAACAGGTACTGCTTTTAACTTTCAGCCGGTAAGCGGCCATACCGTTACCACCGACAGGATGCTGAGCCGAATGAATTATGATGCCGGTGGCATTGGTGGTGATTACTGGAAGGGCATGGCATACAATATTGGTCATAAAGGAAATAACTGGATCGGTACTTATGAAAATGAAAGCGGTGATGCGCCCACCGGTACCCTGACTTCCAAACCTGTTAGAGCAGAAAAACGTTACCTGGCATTTTTGCTTGGTGGTGGCAAAGACATAAACAAGCTTTACATAGAACTGCAGGTGAAGAAGTCAGACTATGAAGCAGCCTGGGGAGCCGGTAAACGAAGCCTGTGGGGTGAGACAGCAGACGGTTATGCCAGGGTTAGCCGTATCACTTCATCACTCAATTCAGAAGAATTGTTCCGCTACTACTTTGATCTGAACGCTGAATTAAATAACCAGTTTGCCGGCAAAACCATCCGCATTTGCATTGTTGATGATAAATCAACCGGGTGGGGCCATATCAATGCAGACGACTTTGTTTTCAAAGATAATCTCAGCGACTTTCTTTCTATAGTAAGAGATGGCTTCAGCCTGCTTGCCGATAACGACAAACCGGTATGGGGTTTCGCAGATACCCATGCTCATTGGGTAAACCATGTTGGCTTAAACAATTTTATGTGGGGCAGCCCAGGGGGCAAGTTAGAAACAAGCAATGTAGCAAGAGATATTCCGCCCTGCGATGGGCACAACCATGGATTACCAACTGTAACGCCGGGTTTATTTTTAGCAATAGTAGAGAATAAAGCTATGAACCGTTTGGGTGAGCGGCTTGCTAATTTTGGCAACGCCACTTGTGCTACTTTAGCTTTACCCTGTATGGTAGCCGCAGGTGCCACTTCTGCTGTAGGCGCAGCTTTTGGCTCCATTGGCCAGGGTGCATCAGGTGCTTATGCAAAAACCGGCGCTTTAGATGCTACTATCACTACAGCCCTTTACACAATGGCTGCCTGTGTTCCTTTCCAGGCTTGCGGCCATCAGTTTGTAAAAGATGTTTTTGCCAAACACTATGGTAATAATGTTCCTGAAAATAATCCAGCAGTCAGCAACTATGTTGATTTCCCGGCATGGAACTCGTTTGCACATCAAACCATGCACATCAGTTGGGTGCGCCGCAGCTATGATGGCGGGCAACGGCTGATGGTAGTGCCTGTAGGCGTAGCCAAAAGCTGGGAGTTTAACACCACCAGTGATGGAGCGATGCGCCCGGCATTTACACATATTCAAAACGCCGTAGCAGCACTTAAAGAATTAGTAAGATTAAACAACGACTGGATGCAGATTGCGTATTCATCCGCCGAAGCAAAAAAGATTATTCTGGAAAACAAGATGGCCATTGTTATTGGACTTGAACAAGCCGAGATTGGCAGCTATTTTTCTTCCCCGCAACAAGAAGTAAATGAATTGTACAAGCTGGGTATCCGCCACTTCTTCCCTATACATAATATTGATAACAACCTGGGCGGGGCTGCCGTTTTTAATAGCGCTATCAACTCCTACAATGATTTGGTGAACCGTGGAAAAAATAATGGCGAGCTAACCTGCCTGAATGTAAAAGAAGGCATCAGTAACTATGATGAAACAAGGGTAAATGTAAAATTAGAAAGAGGGATAATGCGGCAGGAAATGCGTTTTATGCCCATTATAGGTTTTGGCAACATCCCTTTCTTCTATAAAAATGATGTGCCTTCCCGATATAATTATGAAAGCTATATAAGCCATAAAAATGCAACCGGCCTCACTGCAACAGGTTTCGCTTATATCAAAGAACTGATGAAGAAAGGTGCGATAATAGATATAGACCACATGAGTGATGATGCGCAAAATATGACAGTGAGGGAACTACAGCGAAACAACTACCCGCTTCTCTCGGGGCATACCAATTTCCGCGACTTGCGAAGAGAAAGTACCGAAACAGAAGGAGATGGTAGAGAGGCCCGGCTAAAAACAGAGTTTACAATTTATAACTCAAGGGCTACAGAGATTATTAACTCCGGTGGGATGTTTGGTCTGATGAACCAGCAGAATAATGTAAAAAATGCACCAGGTTGCACCATCCCCAATACATCTGCCGGCGGTACTTCCTCCTTTATACAGGCTTATTGGTATGCATTGCAAAAGGGAGGGGAAGAACATGGCATCGCCTTTGGCTCAGATGCAAATGGTTTTGCCCCGCAGGTAGCGCCCCGTTTTGGTACGGATGCTATTTATTTCCTCGAAGGTGATGATGGATTAAACCCGCAATTAAGTGATTGGGATAAAGACAAGAGAAGAAGACGCTTTGCCTTTCAACAAACACAAGGTGTTCGCTATGACAGACCCATCAGCACCTGGCACTATCACCGCTTTCAATCCACCGGATTCTTAACCCAGGAAGAACGAGATATCTGGGAAGC
>JAEUVL010001044.1 GCA_016786965.1 Chitinophagaceae bacterium | reverse complement strand
CGGAAAAGACTGATTGGTTTTTCCTGAAAGTGGTGGAGGCGAAGATCAAGTTTGTGCGGAACAGCGTTGGTGCGGTAACCAGTATGACCTTATACCAGGACGGCCAGGAAGTGGAAGGTGCAAAAATCAAGTAAGCATGATTTAACCAAACCAATGAACGCATCAATCAATGGCTTTTTATTCTTACTGCTGCTGTTAACTGGCAGTTGCCAACCGGATAAGCAACGCCAGCCTGCTGTGGATGAAGCCACACTGCCCTCACAGTTCTTGCTGGTATTGGGCGTGGCGCAGGATGCGGGTTATCCGCAGGCGGGATGTGAAAAGGAGTGTTGCAAAGCTTATTGGGAGAACAGGGAAACTAAGAAACTGGTGACCTCGCTTGCACTGGTTGACAGGGTTACTGACCAATACTGGTTGTTTGACGCCTCGCCTGATATTACTGCTCAATTAAAAAATCTTCAGCCTTATTTACGCAACGGTCCTGATCATACTCCTGACGGGATCTTTCTTTCTCATGCACATATCGGGCATTATACGGGACTGATGCAATTCGGGAGGGAAGCTATGGGTGCGAGTAATATTCCGGTGTATGCACTGCCGCGGATGGATTCTTTTTTGCGACATAACGGGCCGTGGAGCCAACTGGTAAGCCTGAATAATATCAGTCTGCGAAACATGAGCGTAGATACCGGTGTGGTGGTGAACCCTTCATTCAGGGTGGTACCGGTGAGGGTGCCGCACCGGGATGAGTTTTCGGAGACGGCGGGATTCATTATCACGAATGGGAAAAAGAAAATACTGTTCATCCCGGATATTGATAAATGGGAAAAATGGGATAATGATATCGTTGATGCTGTCCGTTCTTTTGACAGGGTCATCATTGATGGTACCTTTTACCAGAACGGTGAACTGCCGGGAAGAGATATGAGTGAAGTGCCGCATCCTTTTGTAGAGGAAAGTATGAAATTGTTGTCGGGCTTGCCTGATTCTGTGCGATCAAAAGTGCTGTTCATTCATTTTAACCATACTAATCCGTTGCTTAAAAAGGAGTCGGTGGAAAAGAGAAAAGTAAAGGAGGCTGGTTTTGGTGTAGCGGAGGAAGGTATGATCATTGCATTCTAAGAATTATTTTTACGTATGAAAGTAACTATCATTGGTGGCGGTATCATCGGGTTGAGCTCTGCTTTTTATCTTCATCAATCCGGTTGGGAAGTGACGGTATTGGATAAGGGTGATTTTGGTGACAACTGTTCTTATGGTAACTGCGGATATATCTGTCCCAGTCATTTTATACCGCTGGCTACTCCGGGTATTGTGAAGCAGGGGCTTAAATGGATGTGGAATTCTAAAAGTCCTTTTTATGTACAACCACGCCTTGACTGGAACCTTATTAACTGGGGGCTGAAATTTGTCCGGCATGCTACGAAGGACCATGTACGGTCGGCGGCTATTCCTTTACGGGATATTGCCATACTAAGCAAGAAGGAATATGAATCCTGGTTGGGCATTCCCGGTTTTGATTTTGCCTATGAGCACAAAGGCTTACTGGAAATTTTTCAAACAGCGGCGGGAGGGGAGCATGCGCAACATACGGTGGAGAAGGCCCATGAATTGGGATTGAGTGATACGAGGCTGATCAGCAGGGAAGAGTTGCAATCGATGGAACCTCAGACCCGTGTCAATGGACTGGGGGCTATTTTGTTTAATTGTGATGCGCATTGTTTTCCCAATAAACTGATGGGCAGTTTGATCGGTTACCTGAAGGGGCAGGGGGTTCAATTACTGGCTAACCAGGAGGTGATAGCTTTTGAAAAAGGGAATGGGCGTATTACAAAAGTCATTACTGCCGGCAGGATGTATGAGACGGATGAAGTGGTATTGGCCACCGGCTCGTGGGGACGGGAAACGGCGAGGCTGCTGGATACCAGGATACCGATGATGCCGGGCAGGGGTTACTCCGTTACCCTGGAGGATTCTCCTTATAAAGTAAACTATCCTGCTATATTGCTGGAAGGGCGTGCGGCCATCACGCCGATGGATGGTAATAAGATCCGCTTTGGTGGCACGATGGAGATCACTTCTCATAAAACACCGCCGCGGATGAACCGGGTGCAGGGTGTGCTGGATGCAGTGAAACGTTTCTTTCCTGATTTTGATGTGCCCTTGCCTGCTAAAGAAAAGATATGGTATGGATACAGGCCCTGTTCTGCTGACGGCCTTCCTTATCTTGGGCGGATAAAGAAATACCATAATGTGACGGTGGCTACGGGACATTCTATGCTGGGACTGAGTCTTGGTGCAGGTTCTGGTAAACTGGTTTCGGAAATTGTGAATAACACGCCGGTGAGTATGGATATAAAACCGTTCAG
>JAEUVL010001013.1 GCA_016786965.1 Chitinophagaceae bacterium | reverse complement strand
ACCATGGATTATTTTGAATATGCCCGCATCACAATCCCCATCACCACCGCACAAATAAGCGGCGCTTCCAATAATATTGATATCAAAAATCTGAGCGCCGTAAGTACAGACAGGATGGACATTGCTCAAACCACCATCACTTACCCGAGGCAATTCAATTTCGGGGGCGCTGATAATTTTTCATTCAGTCTGCCCGCCAGCGCTGTCGGCAATTACCTGGAGATAACCGGCTTCAACTATGGTGCTGCCAACCCTGTACTGTATGATATGACCAATGGTAAACGCTATGTGGCCTCCACTATTTCCACTCCCGTACCCACGGCACGCATCCACCTGGAACCATCCGCCACAGAGCGGCAACTGTTACTGGTAAGCCAGGCACCCGGTTTCCCCAGGGAGGTGACGACCATTCAGGCAAAGAACTTTATCAATTATGCCCTGCCTGCTAACCAGGGCAATTATCTCATTATATCGCATCCGGCACTGATGAGTGGTGCGGGTGGGGCCAATCCGGTGGAAGATTACCGTGCCTACCGCAGCAGTGCTGCCGGTGGCGGCCATGCAGCCCGCATTTACCTGTCTGATGAACTGGTGGACCAATTTGGTTTTGGTGTAAAAAAGAATCCTGCCGGCATCCGCAATTTCATTCGCTGGGCCAGGGCCAATTACAGTCAGCCGGTAAAGAATGTATTTCTCATCGGTCATGGGATGAACTATATCAACTACCGGGTATTTGAAACAAGCCCCGGTGTGGATGCACTGAACCTGGTGCCCACCTTTGGCGAACCGGCTTCGGATAATATGCTGGCGGCAAACAGCCTCACCGATGCAAGCCCCGCCGTAGCCATTGGCCGTCTCTCAGTTATCAATCCAGCAGAAGTGCAGATCTACCTGCAGAAGATGATCCAGTATGAGCAGCACCAGGCCAGCTTATCGCCTGTAATAGCCGATAAGGCCTGGAGCAAGAACGTAGTGCATGTGGTGGGCGCCAGCGATGGTTTTCTTGCTGTCTTCCTTTCCAATGCGGTCAGTAATTATAAGAACATCATTGGCGATACACTGTACGGGGCCAATGTGGCCACTTACAGCAAGGCATCTTCCGCCCCGGTGGAGCAGGCCAACAGTGCCGGACTCTACCGCCTGTATGAAGAAGGCCTCGGGCTGATGACCTACTTCGGTCACTCCTCCGCCACCACGCTGGAGTTCAATCTGGATAACCCGGAGAATTATAATAACCCCGGTAAGTATCCCGTGTCAATTGTATTAGGTTGCAATGCCGGCAACTTTTATACGTATAATCCTTTGCGGCTTACGCAAAAGGAAACCATGTCGGAAAAATTTGTACTTGCCGACAACCGTGGCTCCATTGCCTTTATCGCCAGTACGCATTTCGGCATTCCCTCCTATCTCGATCTGCTGAACACACATACCTACAAGTCAGCATCCGTATCACTCTATGGACAGAGCATAGGCGAGATCATGAAGGCATCGGTACAGCAATTGTTCCAGGATAATCCCAATGATTTCTATGCCCGCATACACAGCGAGCAAACCACTACTCACGGCGACCCTGCCCTGCGAATGAATGGCAACGCTGCCAAACCCGACTATGCTATAGAAGACCAGTACCTGAAAATAAACCCTTCATTCATTTCAGTGGCCGAGAACCGGTTTTCAGTAAAAGCAAAATTCTTTAACCTGGGCAAAGCACCTGACAGGGATATTGTGGTGGAATTGAAACGCACCTTCCCCGATCTGAGTACAGTGGTAATAAGAAGAGATACTATACCCGGCATCCGCTTCATCGATTCATTGTCGTATGATATTGACATTGTTCCCCTGCGGGATAAAGGACTGAATAAAATATCCATTTGCCTCGATGCAGACAATACTGCCAATGAGATTTTTGAGACCAACAACTGCATTACCAAAGAAATATTTATTTATGAAGATGAGGCCAG
>JAEUVL010000985.1 GCA_016786965.1 Chitinophagaceae bacterium | reverse complement strand
ATTGTGGGCAGCAGCTTTAAAATGGCGTTGCAGGAATTGTGGAACAACAAACTCCGCACTTTCCTGTCGTTACTGGGTATTACTTTCGGTATTTTCTGTATCATCAGTGTGCTGACGGTAGTAGAAAGCCTGGAAAAGAATATCCAGAATGAAATAAAATCCCTCGGTTCCAATACCATTTATGTTGACAAATGGGATTACACGGCCGGTGGCGGCCCCGACTATCCCTGGTGGAAGTTTGTGAACCGCCCTTCTCCAAAGTATGAAGAATTAAAACAGATCAAAGAAAGAACAGCCGGAGCCAAGTATGTGGCCTTTAAGATTGAAGTGCAGACTAATATTGATTATGAAAGCAACAGCCTTTCCGGCGTGCAGTTGTACGGCATCACCGAACAGTTCAACAGTATCCAGCCTTTCGATATACAATATGGCCGTTATATAACCGATGCCGAGTTTTCAGACGGTAGCAATGCGCTGGTGATCGGCATTGAGGTGGCAGAAAAATTATTCGGAAGCCCGGAAGTGGCGCCCGGCAAACTGGTGACTGTACGGGGCAAAAAACTCCAGGTGGTCGGGGTGATCAAAAAGCAGGGCAAGCAAATGATCGGTGGCTGGAACTTTGATCAGAATGCGGTGCTTACCTACCGCTATGCCCGCAATATCATGGATGAGCGAAAAGCTGATCCGCTCATCATGGTACAAGGCCAGGATGGCCAAACCAGTAAAGCCCTGAAGGATGAACTGACGGGCACCATGCGGGCCATCCGCAAACTGACCCCCACAAAAGAAGAAAATTTTGCGTTGAATGATGTGAATGATTTCAGCGATGCCATCAGCTCCATATTTGTGAACCTGAACATCGGCGGCTGGGCGATTGCGGCCTTATCGCTGATAGTGGGAATGTTTGGTGTAGCCAATATCATGTTCGTATCGGTAAGGGAACGTACCAGCCAGATAGGCCTGAAGAAAGCGGTCGGTGCCAAAAGCCATATTATCCTGACTGAGTTTTTGCTTGAATCCGCTTTCCTCTGCATCATC
>JAEUVL010000133.1 GCA_016786965.1 Chitinophagaceae bacterium | reverse complement strand
CGGTGAAAGGAAAATTTTAGTTTTATACGCTGATCATTCCAGGCCAGTTCCTGTGCTACCAACACGCCGCTGCCGAGAATATTGGCACCGAAATCTCCCCAGCTCCATCCCCATTCGGCACTGTAGCCATCGAGCACTTCGATGGCGGTTTGGTAAAATGCACCGCTCATGCCACCGATCCAGATGCGTTTTTTCCGGTCGATTCCTGTCCAGCGCCATAGCTCCATACTGGCCCGGCTTTCAATGTAAGCGCTGTAGAGATGGCCGACCTTGTCCACCTGTTTCCATTCGGCCATATCATTAAAGGAATGGAGTTTTGATTTGGGGTAATCTTTGTACCAGGCGGCGGAGAGGGCGACCATGGTGCCGCCATAACCGACTACGTTGGCGCCACCCACGAGCCATATACGTTTTTTCTTTTGCTGGGGGGTGAGGGAATAATAATAAGGATCACTTGACTGATACTTATACAGTGCCATAAGATTATGAGAAGCCCCGCCTGAACTGAAGGGATAATCTACTTTAAAGGGAGTATCTATTTTTACACTATCAGTTCGGTCAGTTTTTAAAGTGTCGGTTTGTGCACAGATAATCGTGGGAAAGAGAAAGGAAAGCAATAAAATGCCGAGTAACGAACGGGACGATGAAGAGTGCGACGCAAGGGATGATGATAGTAGTAATGCCGATGACCTCATAAAAATCAAATTTACGTTTCTTGTACTGAAATGGATTGAAAAGATGAAATTCAATAACTTAGGGCAAAATTTAAATCAATCGTATGGACGCTGCAATACAATCCAAAATTGACACCTGGCTATCTGGCAACTTTGATGCGGATACAAAATCTGCTATTACTACTTTACAACAGGAAAATCCGGGTGAGCTGGCGGATGCTTTCTATAAGAACCTTGAGTTTGGTACCGGTGGCCTCCGCGGACTGATGGGAGTGGGTACCAACCGGATGAATAAATACACCGTGGGCATGGCAACGCAGGGCTATGCTAATTACCTGAAGCAATGTTTTCCATCAGGAGTAAGTGTGGCCATAGCACACGACAGCAGGAACAACAGCCGGTTTTTTGCGGAGACAACTGCGAATGTATTTGCAGCCAATGGAGTA
>JAEUVL010000973.1 GCA_016786965.1 Chitinophagaceae bacterium | reverse complement strand
AGGCGGGATTCGATCATGGCTCCGACCTGTAAATGCAAACCGGCTGCTTCGGCGAGCCGCACTATTTTTAATCCTTTATGGATGCCGCCTGATTTTCCGAGCTTGATATTTAGATAATCGCAGGCCTTTAATTGTATGAGCCGTTCTGCATCATGTTCATCTCCGCAACATTCATCTGCCATGATGGGGATGGGGCTTTCTTTTTTTATCCGTGGCAACTGCATATAGTTCCAGCGGGCTATGGGCTCTTCGCAATGCTGAATGCCAAGCGGGGCCAAGGCCTGTAAAGTTTCTATTGCTTCCTGTACTTGCCAGCCCTGGTTGGCATCTATGCGGAGCGGAATGGTATTGCCTACGGCTGCCCTGATGGCTTTCATGCGTTGCACATCTGTGGGCCCATGCTTACCTAGTTTTACTTTTATGGCTGGATAGCCCTGTTCTTTTATTTTCAAGGCATCGGCTGCCATTTGATCGGCATGGCCAATACTTACTGTGTAGTCGGTGATGATGGTCTTGTTGTTTTTACCACCGATATATTCATACAACGGGAGGCCGGCATGTTGTGCTGCTATATCATACAAGGCTATATCAAAAGCGCTTTTGATGCTGGTGTTGGCATAGATGATGGCATCCATGAGGTGGATACAGGCTTCTATGTCTAACGGATCTTTGCCTATGAGTGCTTTGGCGAAGTATTGGCCTACCATAAAGCAGGTGTCCTGGCTTTCGCCATTGATAGGCATATAGGGGCTGCATTCGCCGAAGCCGATGATGCCTTCAGTGGTTATTATTTTCACCAGCACATTCTCCGCTGCGGTATCGGTTCCTAATGATGTGGTGAAGGGCTCTATCAACGGAATGGATAGTTTATACAATTCAACCTGGCGAATGGTGAGGGATGTGGACATAATGAACTGACTGTTAAGATTTAAAGGTAAAAAGGAAGTTTGGAACCATTGTGGCTTCTTTTTTGCAAGCTGGTAAGCGCCACATACCAAAAGGATGTATTAAACGTTTTACTTAACCGAACTTTCTTTATGAACAAGAACCTTTTTGCCGCTTTGTTTTTTTCTGTGCTGCTGACTTCATGTAAAAAGGAAGTAACAGAGGATGATATGCCTGCTGCGACCCAAACCGGGGCGAATACTTTTGGAGCCAGGGTAAACGGGCAGGTGTGGATACCGCAACGATTTGGTACTATCCCGGCTTCGAACCTGCTGGAGGCGAGAATGATCGGCAACGACCTTATCATTAATGCCCGCAACTTTGCGAGCTCTCCTAATGAAACGGAATTTGAGATCCGTGTTATTGGTGTGACGACTACTGGTACTTTTGCTTTGAACAGTAATGTGACGCATCCTTCATTTGCGAACAGTTATGCTTATTATGTAAAAAGAAACCTGACCCCGAGCAATGAATGGGTAACTTCTTCGAGCTACACCGGGTCAGTTACTATTACCCGGTTTGATCTGTCGGCCAATATCATATCGGGTATTTTCCAGTTCAATGCGCTGAATATTTATAATTCGCCGGAGCCGCTGTCTGTAACGGACGGGCGGTTTGATATTAAACTATAAGAAGGATCAAAATAATAAACGAAGCCCCAGGCCCAGCATTGCTGCGAACGGGGCTTTGTCGTTTATAAAAAGATAGCCGCTGGGATAGTCTGTAGTTGGCACCAGTGCTTTTGCTTCTCCATATAAATAGAAATCGCTGCCGAGCGGGTATTCTGCTCCGAGGCCCAGGTCCAGTGTGAGGCGTTTGAAGTTGGCTTTGCCACTGAGTACGGGCATATTGTAAGTGGCGGTGTCTATTAACAGGGAATGAGTATTGTTGACACGGCCGAGCATGAGCCCCAGGCCTGCATTGGCGTAGAGGTTCCATCTTTTTTCGGCATCGGGTGCGCCTTTGATGTATTTTTTATAGCCTATGGAGAAATGCTTGAACCGGATCTCTGCGTTGTTCTGATACCCGATCTGTTGTGGTATGGTGGCGGGTAGTTTGGCGGTGGCTGATAATTGATTTTTTACATTACCATCGGAATAGTAACAGAACCAAACATAGATGCCATCTTTTGGCGTGAGGTGAAAATTAGCCTGTGTAAAATGCCCGAATGCCCAGAAGCGCTGTTCTTTCTTAAAGTTCCGTTGCACATCCAGGCCGGTAGATAGGCTGAACCGGGGAAACTGGGCACAGGTATTGGTGATTGCTGCTATAATGAGTGCAGACAGGAGAAATATTTTCTTGGGATGATTCAAAGCTGTATTTGAAACGAAATTATCTTTTTATTTGACAATACCACGCATACGGGAATGAGAAATAAAACCAATGAACCGTGAATCTTCTGCTCTGTGGCGGTTATCACCCATGAGGAAGTATAGTTTTTCTGTTATTGTGTTTTGACCGAGCCTGATACCGGGTATATTATGATATAGTTTGAAATTGGCTTCGTTCACCAATATTGTTTCTCCGGGAAGTGGTATACGTAACGGGCCATAGTTGGATGTGTTCCATTTCAGACCGGCAGCTGGCCTGGCGAAGGCACTATCCATAATGGGGAGCTGATCATCCAGCTGTCTTTTTACTTTCAGCACTGTTGGTTTTTTGCTTTCCATTTCCCGGGCCATTGTTTTGGTAAGGGTGGTACGATAAATAAAAGTGTCGCCGGCTGTTTCTACTCCATTGTACAATTCTTCTTCGGGCAATTCTTTTTCGAGAGGTTGGCTTGTGTAAACAATATAAGGCAGCTTAGCTCCGGGCGGGAATGGCACCGGTTTATTGTTGACAAACACTTCATCATTTATTATTTGTAAAGTATCTCCTGAATAGGCGATGAGGCGATATATGCGGTCTTCCCAATGCTGCGTGAAAGTATGTGTTTCTTCATCAGGCGGTGATGTATAGTCATTTCCATAAAAACTGAACATGACTATATCATTGCGTTCGAAAGTGCTGGTCTTTTTTACATAAAACGATTCTCCGGGGCTGATGGTTTCGGCCATACTGTTGCTGCCAGCCCTGTACACCCGGCCTTTGCAGGACATGAGGAGTGCTGAAAAAAGCAAAATAACAGGTATGTGAATCGATGACCGCATAAAAAAAGCGCCGGAATGTTTTCCGACGCTTTAAAGATAATACCTATACTAAATTATTTCACCAGCTTCAGTTCTTTTATAATATTGGCGCCACCACCGAGCTTATCAATACACCATAATACATAGCGGATATCTACACAGATGGTGCGGTTGAGGTCTTTATCGAAGGCGAGTTTGTGGCTCAGCGCTTCATAGTTGCCATCGAATGCGAGACCGATGAGTTCGCCTTTGGCGTTGATAACGGGTGAGCCGGAGTTGCCACCGGTAATGTCATTGGTGGTAATGAAACCTATGACCAGGTCTTTGCGGGTGGGGTCCATATACTGACCAAAGTCTTTTTTCTTCAGAAGTTCTATCTGGTTGGCGGGCAGATCGAACTCATAGTCGCCTGCTTTATATTTTTCCAGCAGTCCTTTGGAGGTGGTCACATAGTCGTAGAACACTGCATCTCTTGGGCGGTAGCTTTTTACATTGCCATAGCTTACCCGCATGGTGAAGGTGGCATCCGGGTACATCATTTTGGCTTTTACCGGATCCATTTCCATGATACCTTTTAAATAGAGGCGGCCATATTCTGTATTCTTAGCATTGAACTGCTGGAAATAGGGTGCATACTTACTATTGTAATTGGTAAGGAAAGTGCTGGCATGTGCGAAGGCGGGATCGCCCTGCAGTGTTACCGCATCGGGATTGGAGGCAAAAGCATTCCACTTAGTGTCATCAAATATCATTGTCTTGCTGAAGATATCAGCAGCATATTTTTTATAGGTGGCTTCATCATTGAGTGGTCCGTAAGTATTTTTCAATGTGCCATAAAAACTAACGGGGTGTTGTTCTTTGTTTACATCTTCATAAAACATACGGGTAACAGCCGCTACAATGTTTTGATCAGATTCTTTATTTTCTCCTTTGAGGAAATTGGCACGTTGTGCGGTGGCCGCATCCATCGCCTTTTTTATATCTGCCTGTGTAGCTCCGGTTTTTACAATGGCTGCTTCGAGCTGCAGTAATGAACCGGCGAATGCGATGAGTGGTGAACCGGCTATGCCTTCATTGATATACTGGCGGTGTTTGGCATAGGGTTTCCAGGCATCGTACGCTTTACCCCAATCGGCAAACAGTTTTTCATATTCTGATTTTCCTTTGGCCCATGCGTTGAATTTTTCTTCTGCTTTTATCTTTTGGCCGTAGATGTCGTATTTCAGCAGTTGTTTTGTTTCGCCATCAAAGAATTTCCAGTAGTTGGCGATACCGGCATAAGAGGATGCTAATTGTAATTTAATGGCCGGGTCTTTCTTCATTTCTTCAAACATGTACTTGAGCCTGGCATCCCTCAGTTTTACTAAAGTGGGATTGTTTACATCGGTGGCGAGTTTAATACCGTAAGAGCTTTCATAGCGGTTAGTACCGCCGGGGTAACCCCATATCATAGAGAAGTCGCCGTCTTTCAAAGGCTTTAGCGAAACGGGCAGATACCATTTTGGTTTCAGCGGTATGTTTTCGGTGCTGTATTTGGCAGGCTTACCGTTAGCAGCGGAATACACACGGAACACAGAGAAGTCGCCGGTGTGGCGGGGCCATTCCCAGTTGTCTGTATCGCCACCAAACTTACCTACGCTTTC
>JAEUVL010000969.1 GCA_016786965.1 Chitinophagaceae bacterium | reverse complement strand
CTGAACTCGCCGTCTTCAGGGAATCAAAAGAAGCCCTTGAAACGATGAAAATGTTTGGTATGGTACAGCGTCATCATTACTTTGTATTTGTAACTGGTAACGTGGTATGCAAAGTATTTATAGCAACAGATGAATCAGTTGCCACCAAAGACCTGGTAACATTTGCTGCTGCGGCAGTAGCGCAGGTAAAAGCCAATCAGCCGGAATAGTAAACAATGTATCATCCGCTTATTGTATCCACAGACAGGAAGCTCAATTGTTATCCTGCCATCAATTGATATGGAAAACTAAAAGAGATCGTTACCACCTTCTCCCTGCTGCCACTGATGCTGATATGACCACCCAACGAGGCGGCATCAGGTTCGATAGAACCTACACTGAACGAAAGGGCATAGCCATTGTAATTATTCCGCTCCTGTATCTCAAGTATCAGCTGGTTGCGGTAGCGCTCCGCACTGATATGAATATCACCGTTGCGGGAGTTGGAGACGACTGTGGTCAGCAACTCCCGCATTACGGGGATAGCTTTATGCATTTCATCAGCCAGCACTAATCCTCTCTCCACATTATTCTCAATGGAAGTATTGTGGTGATGGGCCACGGGCTGCGAATGCCGGACAAGGTTATTTACCAGAACCTGTAGTGATATCGGCGGCTGCATGGTCCGCCGGTAAGTCCGGATTGGTTGATTCATAGGGTTGATTTTTTTGTTTTTCGTAAGATACGGAACTGCCTTTCAACGCAGCGTCGGATTATTAACAGCATAAATTTAACCGCTCTTTTTGTAGTAAGCCCCTCCCTACCCGTGTATTATTCATTTATCAGCAATTTATTCAATACCCTCTAAGTGTTTTCGGCATACCGCAGCCGAAAACTAAAACGATCATACCGCAGACTAATCCGGGCATGGTCCGTGGCCCTGCCCTACTCTATCTTGGCAGTATAAATCAAACACAATGAAAAAACTATTAAGCTTTCTTGTTTTACTTCTTCCTGTTATGATGTTGGGGCAGAGTGTTGGCATAGGTACGAACACTCCAGATACCAACGCCATACTGGATATTACAAGCAACAGTAAAGGCCTTCTGATACCAAGGCTTACCTCCCTGCAGAGAACTTCCATTGCAGGCCCTTCCATCGGCCTCACCGTTTTTGATTCCGATACTTACAGTTTTTGGGTCTATCGTGGTGATGTAATGGGCGGTTGGCGGGAAATGCTAATTGATCTTGACAAAAGATGGGAACTGAATGGTTCCAATATTTATAATACCAACAATGGTAATGTAGGTATCGGCACGAATACTCCCGGCGAGAAACTTTCCATTAATGCCACCAATGCAGCCATACAGTTTATGAACAGTGGCACTGCCAGAGGATATTTACAGGTAAATGGCACAGACATGAAGCTTGGTACCTATGTAAATAACACAACCGGCAATATCATTTTTAATACCAAAGCGGTTGACAGGATGAGAATTGATGAAAATGGCCTGGTTGGAATTGGAACCAGTACGGGCACGGCCGCTTTAACTTTAAATGGATCGAATCCTTTATTTCAATTAAGAAACGGCGATGTTGATAAAGGCTTTGTAAGATTAAGCACTAATGATCTTATACTCGGTACCAATGCCGCCAATACAGGAAGCAATATTATCTTCAGTACACTTGAGGCGGAAAAAATGCGACTTACTGATGATGGTTATCTCGGGCTGGGTACTGCAGCGCCTAATTCCAAACTCCATATCAACAGCACATCAGCAACCGACCCCGCCCTCCGAATACAGATAAACGGAACTTCTAGGTTTATTGCTGCATCAAACGGAGGTATAGCTATTGGAGGATTGCAAACGCCTCCGGCAAATGGGCTCAGGGTAATTGGGAAATCATACTTAGGTGACTCGGTGGGCATAGGTACAATAACACCTACATCCATGCTGACGATAAACAAGAACCCTTCAAATTTTGAAACAGAGTTTCCTGATATAGAATTCAAGCAAAATTCCAACCCAGTCGGAATAATTACCGGTTATGACTATACAAGTGCAACCGATATTGATTTCCAGGTAAAAAATTTAACGACATCTGGCAGGACAATAATTTCAGCGTCCAATAACACTTTTGGGCTGGTTGTAAATCCATTAGGTCGAACATCAATAGGAACAGTCAATCCTGCAACAGGGTATAAGCTATCTGTTGATGGAGATATTATGTGTGAAGATCTTACCATGCAGGATAGCGGGAGCTGGCCCGATTATGTTTTTGAAAAGGATTATAAATTAAAAAGCCTGGCTGAGGTAAAATCTTTTATTGAAGCCAATAAACACCTGCCCAATGTACCCTCTGCTAAAGAAATGGAAAAAACCGGCATCCGAATGGTCGAAATAACAAAAAAACTGATTGAAAAAGTAGAAGAACTTACCTTATACATCCTGCAACAACAGGAACAGATAGATGCATTAAAAAAGAAAGTGGAAGAAAAACAGTAATCCGCCTTTTCAAAAAATGGAGTATTTTACTTCATAACAAAACAGCAAGATTGAAAGGCCTCAGTAAAATAGCTTTAACCCTTACCGCTTTATACTTCACGAGAATAATGCAGGCGCAGCCGCCTGCATTTTATCATTTAAGCACGGCAGAAGGGTTGAATGATAATAATGTCATTACTTCAGCCCGTGACCGGGATGGCATTTTATGGGTGGGCACTTCGGAAGGATTGAGCAGTTTTGACGGGAACAGAATTAAATCTTTTTACAAGCAATATGACCCGGGGCTGTTTGCCAACAGCATCCAGTGGATTGAAATTGACCACCACAATCAGATTTGGCTACGTACACAGGCGCCATTTATTTCCATGCTGGATGAAAATAGAAATTTTCAACTCTATACTGTAGGCGACACTACTGATAAAAGCTCAATAAAAGATATCTTTTCAACAATAAGCCGCGGCATGGTCATCATAAAGGGAAAAGAGCAGTACACCCTAAAAGACAAGACCAAAAAGCATTTTGAACGAGCTTCTTTCTTTGAAAAAGGAACAATTCCCGCCGATTACAGCTTTGCGAAAAAACTAATCGGTGATAAAGTGCTCTTCTATGGAGAAGAGAGGCTGGTAGTGGCGGATTATGCGTCATTAAAAGTGCTGCTCAGCATCCCCCTGAATGGCCTGGGCTATGCTGTAGCGATTAACGAAAATGAAATATTAGCCTTTACAACAAAGGGTGATATATTTTATCGCATCAGCATCTCTCAAAGAAAAGTAATAACGACTTACCCCAATTTAAAAGACCAGTACGGCAAACCTATTGAAGGTGATCTACGTAAAATGACAAGGATTGATGAAAATAACTTTATCATTACCTCCCGTTTCTCGGGTCTGTACTATCTCAATCTCGCCACACTCAGTTTAAGAAACTACCGGCACGATCCGCTGGATGCAAGAAGTATAGGCGGTAACAATACCTATAATATAACATACGACACAAGCGGCTACTTATTTGTTACTACACAAACATCAGGCCTTCATTATTATAATAACAAACAGGTAATTGCCTCTTCACGACCCTATTTCACAAATGAAAAAGGGGAGGTATTCGATGGATATATTCAATGGGTATGTGAATCTGGCGACAGTTTGTTGTGGCTTGGTGGACAGGACAGGCTCATTCGCTGGAACAGGAATAAAGAAACAGCCACCTATGTACCGCTAGTAATAAACGGGCAAAACATAAGCGGCCGTGAAACTATACGGTATGTTTTTGAAGATGAAAACGGATTGATGTGGGTGGGTACTACACGTTACGGTGTAGTACTTATGGACAGGGATATGAACATAAAGCAGGTGTTCCATAATAATAGTAAAGACTCTGTTGCCTTCAATTGGATCAACTCAATAGTTAAAGACCACAACGGAAATATATGGGTGGCAACACTCGGTGGCACCATCCTTTATTCAAAAAAGGAAAAAGGCTACATCCCAACATTGGTACATAAAGGCGCCAGCCTTTCCTTATTTACTGACCGGGATAAGAAAATGTGGATAGGAACAGAGACCGGTATTTTCCGGTATAATTCTCAATTCAAACAGGAGCAACATTTTCACCTGAAGAACGGATTGATCAACAACCGCATTGATGCTATAGAACAGGATAATGACGGCAATATGTATGCAGGTACTGCAGGGGGGCTTTCTGTGATCCACCCTGACAATTCAATCACGAACTACAGCCGTGGCAACGGCTTGCGAAATGACCGCTGCGAAGGCATTTTGAAAGATGCAAATGGCTTTATGTGGATTGGCAACCTTAACTGTGTGCTCCGATTTCACCCTGCCACCAAAACATTTACTGTTTTCGAAGAAGGCAACGGGTTTAATCACTCAGGTTTTCGTATGCGTTGTGCCTATAAAAGCAGATCAGGAGAAATGTTCTGGGGAACCGACAAGGGGCTTGTTTGGTTTCATCCACAAACAATTAATATATCATCTTCGCCATTGAAACCGGTGGTGTACAGTTTACAAACATCTGACAGCACTCATTATTTTACACAGCCTGCCTCATTACGTTTCCCTTTCAATACGTCTGTGTTCACTTTTTATTTTTCCTCAGGCGAGTTAAGCGGCGGAAAGAAGATCCAGATGCGATATTTGCTTAGTGGTTATGATGAAGAGTGGCGCATTCCATCTATTAACGGACAGGCATCCTATTCAAAACTTCCGCCCGGCTCATACGATTTTAAAATAAAAGCGTCCACGGACGGTTTGCAGTGGCAGGAGTCTTCTTTCCCTGTTTCCTTTATAGTAAACAAACCATGGTGGCAGCAAACATGGTTCAGATTGCTTTGTCTTTTACTAACGGCAGCAATACTGGCAGCCGTTTACCGATTTTATAAAAAAAGGAAAAAGATCAGGGAGATCAATACAACTATAGAATATTTTGCCAATTCTTCTTACGAACATTCTTCCGTGGAGGATATCCTTTGGGATATTTCCCGCAATTGCATTTCACGGCTAGGCTTTGAAGATTGTGTGATTTACCTCGCAGATGAAGAAAAGAAGACATTGGTCCAGAAAGCTGCCTACGGCCCCAAAAGCCCCAAACCATTTGAGATCGCCAATCCGATTGAAATACCATTTGGGAAAGGCATTGTAGGCCATGTGGTACAAACCGGCAAGGCCCTTATTGTGAATGATACTACCAAAGACAGTCGTTACATCGTAGATGATGAGAACCGCCTTTCCGAAATCACTGTACCAATAATCCATGAAGAAAAAGTAATCGGCATCATCGATTCAGAGAATAGCAAAAAACATTTTTTCACAAAACAACACTTACAGGCCCTGCAAACCATTGCATCGCTTTGTTCAACTAAAATTTCAAGGGCACTTGCTATGGAAGCCATGAAGAAGAGCCAGTTCGAACTGATGGAGCTGAATGTAAAAATGGCGGAGTCAAAATTCATGAACCTGCGTCTGCAGATGAACCCGCATTTTCTCTTTAATTCTCTGAGTGCTATCCAGCACCTTATTGTTTCGCAGCAAACCACCAGGGCTTATAAATACCTCACTGTCTTTTCTAACTTCCTGCGTTCTTTATTGAATTTTGCAGAAAAGAATTTCATCCCGCTGGATGAAGAGTTGAAGATACTCAACATGTATATCGAACTGGAGTCGCTGCGGTTTGACCAGTCTTTCTCCTGGGAAATAAAAGCAGATGAAAACCTTTTGCATGATGAAGTGCTGGTGCCTTCTCTCATGGTACAGCCCTTTGCTGAAAATGCCATCTGGCATGGCCTCCTGCACAAAGAAGGAGAAAAGAAACTATCAATCTTTTTTAGCAGCACGGCAGAAGAATACCTTACTTGTGTAATAGAGGACAATGGCGTGGGCAGAGAGCGGTCGGCAGCTATTCAGCAAAATAAGATCAGTTCGATGGTGCATGAAAGCAAAGGGATAAGTATCATCAGGGAGAGATTACAATTGCTTCAGCAAAAGACCGGCAAACCAGCCAGTGTGGAAATGAAAGACCTTTATACCTCTGGTAATGAACCTGCAGGAACCAGGGTCATTATCACTATTCCTTACTATAATCCGGAAGAAACATGATAAAAGCACTGATAGTAGATGATGAGCAGTCGTCGATTGACCTGCTGCAATGGTTACTGGGCCAGTATTGTCCCGACATAACAGCTGTCCGTACAGCCCGGAGTGTTCCCGATGCGATCAATATTATCCATTCTTTCCAGCCGGATATTGTTTTCCTGGACATACAGATGCCGCACCAGAGTGGTTTCGATCTGCTGACCACCATCGACAACTGGAACTTCGAAGTGATCTTCACTACTGCTTATAATGAATTCGCCATACAGGCTATCCGTTTCAGCGCCCTGGATTATTTACTAAAGCCTGTGGATGAAGCTGAACTGAAGAAAGCAGTAGAACGCTATAAAGCCAAACGGATCTATGCACCCGCCGGACAAATACTTTTCCGGAATTTTATCCAGAATATCTCACAGGGAAACAGGGAAAAATTTAAACTCGCCCTGGCAGATGCCACCGAAGTAAAATATGTGCAACTGGATGAGATCATCCGCCTGCAGGCAGAAAGCAATTACACTCACATTTTCTTAAAAGACAATAAACTATTTGTATCTGCCAAAACATTAAAAGAATATGATGAGATGTTACAGGGGCACCGGTTCCTGCGGGTGCATAAATCGCACCTGGTGAACCCTGACCATATAGAAGCCTATGACCGCCAGGGTATCCTCCTGATGAGCGATGGTTCTAAAGTGGAAGTGGCCAGGAGAAAAAAAGAATTTCTGCAACATTCACTGTCGGGGAAATAACTCAACCCTATTTTATCAAACCTCTGCCATCATTCACCAGGCAGGTGGCCTGCGCCATGATAGCCTCCTGTTCGGCAGGGCCCACCGTCACCGTTACCGGCTTTTTACTATTACCCGTAAAAATGATGTGGGTGATCTTTTTGGTCATGATTCGTTGTAACAACGTTGTGGGATTGCTCCGACTATTTCTGAAAACGAATTGGAAAAGCCCCTCACAGTTCATGGTGCCCTGGTTGCGGCTCAGCGTTTTTGATTTCAAACCCTCAAAATATACTTCTGCAGTGGAATTATTATCAAAACATTTTTCAGCGCCATCCAGGGAAAACAATACGATGATCTCCTTACTGTCTGCGTCGATGGTCACTGAACCGCCATCCAGGAAGATAAAGCCCGTGGAAAGCTTCGTTTCCTTGGTATAGGGGTCTGTTTCTTTTATCAGTTTGCAATTGGCCGCAGTCGTATCCTGTGCCCGGCTATTATCCACCAACGAAAACAACAGAAAGGCCATCAGCAGGTATTTCATACAAAAGATTTAGGTCTAAAAATAAATATTTAAGGCCATACAGGCAGGTAGAAGATTATGAAACAGCCAGATGGGTTGCAGGCTGTAGATACCAGGTCTGCCTTGTTTCTACTGCGTATTTATTCCCGTATCTTTATACACACCTTCCAAATTGAAAAAAAGACTGCTTTATATTTTCATTGCCCTTGCGGGTTTCACTTCCACCGCATCGGCCAGCCATATTACGGGAGGGGAAATGTATTACACTTTCAACGGGATGAGCGGGGCTAATTTTCAGTATAACATTACCCTCAAGCTGATCCAGCGCTGCGGCAGCGGCCGGGCTTTTCCCAACCCTATCATCATCTCTATTTTTGACAATACTAACCTGGCCCGTATTAATGATTATTCTGTAACGATATCATCAACGGAGAACATATTTCTCTCTGAGCATGATCCCTGTATCACCAACCCGCCTGATGTTTGTTATGATGTGGCCTATTATACTCTCAGCGTAGGTTTGCCGGCCTCACCGGGAGGCTACACGCTGGCCAGTCATGTCAATTACCGTATCAATGGTATCAATAACCTGGAGCCGGGCTCTGGCAATGTAGGCGCCACTTATACAGCGCAAATTCCCGGTACCGCAGCAGTTTCAAGTGGCCCGCAAAATAACAGCGCTGTTTTCGTAGGTAGTGACCTGGTGGAAGTATGTGCAGGCAATGGTTTCACCTACAGCTTTGCCGCAGATGATGCCGATGGAGACGAATTAAGGTATTCCTTCTGCCAGGCATTTAACAGTACAGCTCCTGGCGG
>JAEUVL010000954.1 GCA_016786965.1 Chitinophagaceae bacterium | reverse complement strand
ACGTGTATTTGTACTATACCCCTGAACACAAGCACTGGAACGAAGGCGCTTCCATCACTGTGAAAGAATAGTTTTTGGTTAGCATAGAGTTTGTTTGGTTAAAAAAGAAAGCGGTTCATGTCTATGGACCGCTTTTCATTTCATGCCAGTCATATCTGTTGTATCGCCTATTTTTGTTCTTCCGCCATCATCACCATCAGACACTACTATGCACAAAACAAAATTCTGCCGTAATGCCGCTGTGCTTTTATACAGCATCATTTTGTGTACATCCACTTCTGTACAGGCTGCGATACAGCCCCAACATGGTGCCGTTCTCAATTATACACAGGTGCTGTTTGAATACGATGAATTTCCAGGTGCTGACCATTACCTTATTACGATACAGGCTGTTGCCTCAAGTGATGCGCCGTTACAAGTAAAAAATAATTCGCTGGCTTTTATACAATATACCGGTTTGCAGTTTGGCCGTCAATACTCGTGGTACGTGGAAGCTTTTGCCGGTAACAAACTTCTTCATAAAACAGAAGCGCTGTTCTTTGAAATAGCTTTTGCTGTTCAAACGAATCCTCTTTGGTTCAGGTCCGCGGTGGATATTTCAGTAAAGGATGGCTATAAAGACGGCATCATCTTTCTCGATTATCTTGGACTCGCTGTTAACCGGCAGGGGGAAGCTGTCTGGTACCTGCCTGTTCATAAAGACAGCCTGGAAAACCTGAAGATGCGCAATGTGAAACTGACTCCGGGCGGCACTATCACCTATCTTGACAATACTGATTGTTTTGAAAAAGATATCAACGGCACTATACTATGGAAGGCACCGAATGATGGCCGTATTTCCGGTGACAAACAGGAATATTATCACCATGATTTTTTTAAAATGGATGATGGCAGTTTTATTACCTCCGGTTACCGCTTTGTAAATGAACGAAACCTGTACGATACTTCTCTGCCGTGCCGGGTACGGTACAATACCCTGATACAATACAATCAAAAAGGGGAAGTGATATGGTGGTGGGATGAAGCAAAGCAGGTGGATAAGAAAGCCATCTGGGGAGACAACGGACAATACGCTACCGAGATCAGCGGCACCCATCTGAACGGGGTGGCTTATTACAAACCACACGATGCCTTCCTGCTCAGCTTCCGGGATAACTCTTCAGTGCTGAAGATCAGCCACCGGACCGGCCGCATCTTATATAACCTCGGTGATTCGCTGCGCAAATACCAGCCGGGAGAAATACCTTTCTCCGCTCAACACGGCCCTTCATTAATGCGGAATGGAAATATCGTTGTATATAATAACAACCTGGAGAGGTCGGGCGAGAGAGAAGGCCCCTCTTA
>JAEUVL010000908.1 GCA_016786965.1 Chitinophagaceae bacterium | reverse complement strand
AAACCCGTTGTGAAGTGATATTTTTTTGCCCTGTAGTAAAACGCCCCGCCATCGTGCGCCACGCCGGCCATTCTCCACCGCTGCATTTTCCCCTGCAATTGTTGTATTCATTAACTACTGGTTCATTGAATACATTTTTCTAACACCATTTTTTACAACCTTAATTTAATATAGACAATGAGACGTTCTCATGAAGCAAATATTGGAATGTTCAATTCCGTTTATTACCATCTTTCCACTAATCAGTCCAAATGGGTATCGCAAACAGCCCTGAAGCAGTCGGTGAACCTGTTCAAAACAGAGCTTACCACCTTGGGTGAAATTGCCAGGGATGCAGGCCGCAATATTGCCGGTGTGGCCCAGTCGAAAGAAATGATGAAGCAACTGGTCATCAGTAAAATTCTGGCCCTATCGGGCAAGCTGGTGGCCTTTGCCAGTACCATGAAATATCATGAACTGAAAAAAGCAATGAGCTACAGCAAGAGCGGGTTGAACCGCCTCGGGGCAGCGGGCATTACCAGTGTATGTAATGCCATACTGAAAGAAATAAATACCTACGCTGGAGCGCTGGAAGACTATGGCATCGTCCAAACTGATATAGAAGCGTTCAGCGAACAGATAAGTGAGTATGAGAAAACTGCCAGTTCACCCCGCAACGCTGCCTCTTCCCGCAAGGCATTGAACCTGGCCCTGAAAGACAAGATCAGTGAGATCAAGATCATGATCAAAGAACAGTTAGATACGCTTATGCGTCCTTACAGGGATAACGATAAAGTATTCTATGAGGAGTACCGCAATAACCGTGTCATCATCGATCCAAAGACCAGCTTTACACAGCTCAGCGGTATCGTGACCAATGCCGCTACCAATGAGCCCGTAAAGAATGCGCTGGTATCCATACCAGATACTAATTATCTCACCAATACCAGGAAGGACGGTACGTTTAATCTCCGCATACCACAGCCCGGTACAGTGAAAGTAAAAGTAGAATTGTTCGGCTACGAAGCAGCCACCTTCAGCGGCATAGAAATTAAACTGGGTAAGAACACAGAACTGCCCGTTACCCTCAAAGCCGTGTAACCATACTTCCGCACTTCCGCAAGAGCATGAAATGAAAGCCCTGTAAGAGTTGTCAACTTTTGGAAGGTTCACAACCTTCCAAAGGTTAACACTTACAGGGCTTATTTTTTTGTGGTTATAATCCTTCAAAAGGTTCAGTATCCTGACGGATCTTCCGGAAAGTCCCGGACAGCAGCCGTAGCTGCTCCAGCCCTTTAGCATCCCAACCCATTATCAATTTATTGGGTATAGCTCCCCAATTCTTGATATTGGTACATCCCCCGGCAGGCAGCCGCTTACTCCTTTCTCTCACTCCCCCACCAGCTTATGCCCCCGCACAAACACCCCGTTTTGATATTGCAGTGGGGAGTGGCTGCTGATCAGGTAGATGTTGAAAGGCCCGTTTTAGAAGGTGCGTAACCACACGATTTGTCCTGCTGCCGGCAGTGAACAGTATCTTTGTTTTAGGCAACAGGCTATTCAGATCATTTTCTCTCCCGGCCAACGGTACATTTCCGCCCTCTTGAAAGCCATACGAAGGCGGAACACAAAGCCACCCTTGCAAAAAAACTGACATGGCTAACGCCGGGCAACCAGTTT
>JAEUVL010000095.1 GCA_016786965.1 Chitinophagaceae bacterium | reverse complement strand
CTGATAAAATCAATGTTCACTATGTACTGCCGGTTCACCCGGAAGAACTGGTTATTGTCCAGCATCTCTTCCAGGTCAGCCAGGTTGTTTTCAGCAATATATTTTTTACCGTTCACATCCGATACGAATACCAGCTTGTTTTCGGTATAAAACAAAACGATGTCATCCATTTTCAAAGAAATATACTCCAGTCCTCTTTTTACCACCAGGCGGCTTTTTTTGCGTAGTCCTCCATACGTTACGAGGCGCTGCATGGCTTCTGTATGAGAGGCAAAATGTTTTTCAAGCATTCGGTATTTATCCAGGGCCTCTTTAAGTTCCCGTTCATCCACGGGTTTTAATAAGTAGTCAATACCGTTGTAAGTAAAAGCACTGAGCATAAACTCATCATAGGCCGTAGTGAATATAACCGGCGTTTTAATATTCACCTCTTTAAAAATTTCAAACGAATGACCATCGGCAAGTTGCACATCGCTGAAAATTATGTCAATGGGAGGAGAGGCAGAGAAATAGGCGATACTTTCTGCTACAGAACTAAGCACAGCCTCAACCTGTATGTCGGTTGAGATTTCTGCTAACGAATGGGCCAGTGCCTTGCTGGCCAGTTTTTCGTCTTCGATGATAACTGTTTTTGTCATGGTTTTAAGGTTTACAGGTGTTTTATAATAGGGAGTTTTACGGTAAACTGGTCTTTGGTTTTTTCAATCAGTATATCCTTTCGGCAAATGAGTTTGAAACGTGAACTGAGATTCTTTAATCCGATATTGGTAGAGTTGATAGAATACGGTTTGGGCCGTAAGTTATTGCTCACTTTCAGGTAATGGCCGTTCATGGCAATATTGATCAGTAAAGGCCTCTCTGTTGAGAACTCATTATGTTTAATAGCATTTTCAATCAGTATTTGCAATGCACAGGGGGGTATCAGGATGCTTTTATAACTATCTCCTAACGATAAATGGAGTTGCAGTTTTTTTTCATACCTGATCTCCAGCAGAAAGAAATAGTTATTAATGAACTTGATCTCGTCAGCAAGGGGAATCAGCTCACGGGTTTTATTTAGCAAAAAATATTTGAATACCAGCGCCAGGTTATTATTAAATAAATGGGCCTGCATTGGATTGGTAAGAATAAGATGGTTCATCGCATTCAATGAGTTGAAAACAAAGTGCGGGTCCATTTGATTTGTAAGTGCCAGCAGTTCAGCATGAGAAAGGTCCCGTCCCATTTCGTTCACCAGTTTAGTATCCCGTTCTCTTTCAGTACTGAGAAAAAGTATTTCATAGATAAGAGTAAAAACAATAACAGCGAGCATACACAGAGCAATGAAGCGGAGCCCGGTATTTTGAGAAAATACTCTGCCGGCAATTTTTTCCCAAGCTAAAAATGAAAACCCGCCGATACTAGCACCATAAAGGGAAGATGCAGCGCAAACTGTAACTATTTTGATAAAGGGATTGGCTTCTGCAGGAAAAAGCACCCGGAATCTCTTATGCATCCAATGGCTGCCCACCCAAATGGTAAAAGAGGTAAGTATAAAGAAAGCATTGGCAGCCAGTAATTCAATGGTGGTGTGATCACGGTAGTATATCAACCCGGAGATGACCGGGAGAGACACTCCAAGCAGAGGTATAAATAGTATGCGTAAATATATATCCCGTTTCATGGCTAATGGGGCTATCCTTAAAATATTTTACGCCGGTTAGGAAGTGTTTCATGTGTGATAACTGTGATTAGAAGACAAACAGGAAGTCTTTATTGCTGTTTGGTGGTGGAAAATTTGTTTTCACGGAAATATCTGAGTACAAACGGTATAACAATATCATTATACTGTAAATGGGTTTTGTTTCCCATTCTTCAAAACAACTGTTCGTATTACTAACCAGTTGCTTGAATTCAACACCTGTTTTTTACTACAACTTTTTAAATCATGCTTCAGCAGCCAATATTCATGCTTCGGTTATAAACGAATTGTTTACTGTAGCACAATGCAACTATGTTTTGTCATAACGAGAAGGAACAAAACTGATTATTCAGAAAAAATTAAATTATGAAAAAACTGCTACTCACGGTCATGTTATTTATTGCAGGCTTTTCTTTTGCAGTGGCGCAAAGAAATGTGTCGGGTAAAGTAACAGACAGAAAAGACGGTTCACCATTATCCGGCGTATCTGTAAGTGTAAAAGGAACTAACACAGCGGTGCAAACTAATGCACAGGGCGAATTCTCTTTATCAGGCGTTGCGGATAATGCGACGCTGGTGTTCTCTAATGTCAGCTACAAAACAGTAGAAACAAAATTGTCCGGTAGTAATACATTAAGTATAATACTGGACGAAAGCGCCCAACAACTAACAGAGGTCATCGTAACGGCAAATGCCGTGAAGCGGGAGGCCAGGAGTGTGGGCTACGCCCAATCCACTATTAATAATGCCGAGCTGACAAAAGGTAAAGACAGAAGTGTGCTGAACTCCTTACAGGGAAAAGTGGCAGGGGTTCAGATATCCAGCAGTTCTGGTGGTGTGGGAAGTTCCACTCGTATTGTTTTCCGTGGCGGTACCTCCATTACTGGTAATAACCAGGCATTGATAGTGGTAGACGGCATTCCTATAGATAACTCACAAACAGATGCCGGTGATAACCTGAACAACCAGGTGGATGCCGGTAACAGGGGTAATGATATTAACCCGGATGATGTAGAATCGGTTACCTTATTAAAAGGGCCCGCTGCAGCCGCCTTATATGGTACCCGTGCAGCCAACGGCGCTTTGATCATCACCACTAAAACAGGAAAAAGTTTGAAAGGAAAAAGATCAGAGATCATCGTAAGCAGTTCTTATAATCTTGAATCTATTTTAAAACTGCCCGAATATCAAAATGAATATGGACAAGGAGGTCAAGGTGCCCCTGACTCCAGAGAAAATTTTAGCTGGGGACCCCAATTCGATGGTGCTGTTCGTCCCTGGGGCCAGCAGATCGGCGACTCACAGCGGGTGAAGCCCTATGTAGGATTAAAAAACAATGTGAAGGAATTCTTTGATATAGGACGCACGTTAACGAACAACGTTTCTTTTGCGCAAAACAACGAAAAGAGCAGTTTCTTTCTGTCGTATAATAATGTAGATCAGAAAGGCATCATGCCTGGCACATCCTACAAACGCAACTCCGTAAAACTTTCTGGTACGGCTGACCTTTCAGAAAAATTCTACAGCTCTGCCAGTATTAATTATATACGGTCAAAAGGGGACCTGTCTGTTCAGGGGCAAGGAAGCTCCCCATACGACCAGGTACTGCAAACACCAAGAGATATTTCATTGCTTGAACTGAAAGATTATAAAAATAAGTTCAACGATCTGAACGGGTATTATGGCGCCTATACCGTTAATCCCTGGTATATCCTGGGTGAAGACTCATACACCTCTGTTATGGACAGGATACTGGGTAATGCACAAATAGGATATAAACCGGTAAAATGGCTGGATATCAGCCTGCGGGTAGGTACAGATGTTTCGAGTGATAAACGCAAGCAAATCGATTCCAAAAGAGTCATCGATCCAAACAGCCAGAATGCCGGTAATAATTTTGCAGGCCGCTATTCCGAAACAACGATCAATATCAGGGAGTTCACTTCGGACCTCATCGCCACTGCCAAAAAGAATATCACCAATGATCTTGCATTGACTGTACTGGTCGGGCACAATATCAGGCAGCGGAATGTAGATAACCAGTTCAGCCAGATCAACTCACTGACCATTCCTTTCTATTACAACCTGGCAAACTCAGCGCAACCTCCGGTAACAACAAACTTCAATAACCTTCGCCGTTTATATGGAGTGTATTCCGATGTGAACCTGGCGTACAAGAACTTCTTGTTCCTCGGTCTTACCGGAAGAAATGACTGGTCATCTACTTTACCCAAAGGCAAGAACAATTTCTTTTATCCCAGTGTCAACAGTTCATTTGTCTTCAGCGAAGCCTTTAAAATGCCGAAATTTATTTCTTATGGTAAAATAAGGGCCAGTGCAGCACAGGTGGGCAATGATGCGGCACCTTACCTGCTCGAATCAGTATTCATCACAGGTACGGTTACAGATGGACAACTGAACTCACAAGTAAATTTCCCGCTGAACGGTACCCCAGGATTTACTCAAGGTAATGTCATCGGCAACCCGGAGATCAGGCCGGAGATTACCACTTCCTACGAAGGTGGCATCGAACTGGGCTTCCTCAATAATCGTATCACATTCGAAGGCACCGTGTACTCCAATAAGAGTAAAGATCAGATCATTACTGTGCCTATAGCGGCATCGTCCGGCTACACCACCCAAACTTTGAATGCAGGCCTCATCACCAACAAGGGAATTGAATTGTTATTAAGAGGCACACCCGTAAAAACAAGGAATTTCTCATGGGATATAACAGCCACCTTTACCAGAAACAGAAATAAAGTAGTCGAGCTGTTTCCTGGCACAGAACAACTGGCACTCGGCGGCTTCAATGGAGGTACTATGGTCGCACAGGTTGGCCAGCCTTACGGTTCCTTCTTTGGTTCATCTTTCTTGAGAAGCCCTGATGGCAATATAGTGGTAGATGCTACTACTGGTTATCCTGTTACCGATCCAATAGCAAAGATCCATGGAAATGTACAGCCAGACTTCCTGGCCGGACTAAACAATAGTTTTTCTTATAAAGGATTCAGTTTATCCTTCCTTTTTGATGCAAAAAAAGGCGGAGTTTTTTATTCCAGAACAAAAGCATTGCAGGAGTTTGTAGGCACAGATCCCCGTACATTATATAATGACAGGGCTCCGTTTGTAGTACCAGGTAGTGTGGTGCTTGGACCAGACGGAAAGTACACTCCCAATACCACCCCTGTTCAAAATGCAGAAAACTATTGGACCTCATTCAGCTCTCCCAGGGCAATGGAGCATTTAGTAGATGCCAGCTTCATTAAATTAAGAGAAGCCTCACTTACATACAGGCTGCCATCCACTTTGTTTAAAAAAGGTATCAAAGGAGTAATGGTGGGTATATCCGGCAGAAACCTTTGGTTAAAAACACCAAAGGAGAACACCTATGCCGACCCCGAAACAAGTTCCTTCGGCACCGGGAATGTACAGGGATATGAGTATGGTACCATTCCATCATTAAGAAACTATGGTGTTAACGTAAGGGTATCATTTTAATAAACATTAAATAGAAAGTTATGAGAACGATACGCACAATAAAATTCACAGCAGTAGTGGCGCTATTATTATCAGCCACTTCCTGCAAAAAAGATTTCCTGGATGTGAATGTAGATCCTAATAATCCCACTAAAGCAACGGTGGACCTGGTATTACCAACTGCCCTTGGCTATTCAGCCTACAACCTGGGCAATCCCTACCAGGTACTCGGAGGATATTGGGGACAAATATGGACACAAGGCCCCACCGGAAGCCAGTTCCAGAGCTATGATCAGTACAGCATTACCAGCAGCACATTTAATGCCCAATGGGTAAATATGTATGCCGGTCCGCTCAATGATCTGAAGTACATTATCGAAGAAGCAACCAAAGATGGAAATACAAATTATATAGCTGTAGCCAAGATCATGCAGGCATATATTTTCCAGGTGATGACAGATCTTCATGGCGACATTCCTTTTACAGAAGCCTTACAGGGAGGCAAAGGGGTGATAGCGCCAAAATTTGATTCGCAACAGGATGTGTATGATGGATTGATAAAACTGGTGAACGACGGACTGGCCGCCATTGATGAAGCCACTACTGTTCATCCGGGAGCAGATGATTTCTTTTATCATGGGGATATGCATCAATGGAGAAAGTTTGCCAATACACTGAAGCTGAAGATATACCTGCGCCAGGCCTATGTACGTCCCACTGTGGCACAGGCAGGTATACAAGCCATGTACACAGCAGGTGCAGAGTTTATTGATCAGGGCGATGAAGCAGCAGTACCATTTTCTAATGTAACCTTTAACCAGCATCCGCTTTTTGCACATATTACATCAGTTGGCGAATTTAATATACTGGCAAGTCAGACAGCGCTGGGCTCATTGCTAGCATTGAACGATCCCCGGGTGGATGTTTTTTATAAAAGGGCCACCGCGGCGCCCAATACCGGTAACCACGTAGGTATAGTGCAGGGCAATGGCAGAAACCTTCCTAACCCGGCTACACTAAACGACAGGCAGTTTTCCAAACCAGGAGCAGCAGTTGGCGGTCCCGGCGGTCCGGCAGCAAGAGTCATCTTCATTAGCGAAGCAGAAAGTTATTTTCTGCAGGCAGAAGCAGTGGCAAGAGGTTGGGGCACAGGCGATGCAGAACAATTATATTATGACGGAATTGCATTATCGTTTTTAAGCTGGGGTCTGACTATCACACAGTTCAATACTTATGCATCCCAGGCAGCCATCGATTTTCCGGTAGCGGGCACAACTGATGATAAAATAAAAGCCATCATCTTTCAAAAATGGACCAGCTTCTGTGGGTCACAAAACGTAGAGGCCTGGACAGAATGGAGACGGACTGGCTACCCCAATATCTTTACCGTATCCGCTACCAGTAATATCGGAAATGTATTCCCGGTAAGATTGCTTTATCCTGATTCAGAAGTTACAAGCAATCCAAATACGCCACCCCAAAAAACAGTAACGGATAAAGTATGGTGGGACGTAAATACAACAGGCCAAAACTGATTCCTTATTTAAATAAACAACAATGAAACAGATAAATAAACTACTCATAGTATTTGCTATCCCTCTATTATTTATTACAGGATGCAAAAAAGAAACAACTGCTGATGTTTCAAGATCAGTAAAGGTCAGCTACCCGGAGATCATACTGAATGGAGAGGACTTAATTATAATTCCCGTTGGCACCACTTACACTGATGCAGGGGCCAAACTAAAAGATGATATCAGCGGCGCTATAACCGATATTCAGCCTGTATCAAGTACGGTGAACACGGCACAACCCGGTTTATACCTTGTAACATTCAGGGCCGTAAACGCAAATGGTTTTGAAACAACCGCCACAAGGCTCGTAGCAGTAACCAGTGTTAGTAGTGCCGTAAACAGGCAAGGCACTTACCTCCGTACCGCCACCGGTGTCAATTGCTATATAACCAAACTGGCAGAAGGTGTATATGAAATAAAGAACCCGGGAGGATTTGCTGGAAGCCCTAATACAACTGTGATAATGGTAGAAACAGCACTTAACGTGTATGTATGTCCTCCGCAGCCAACAGATTTTGGAACAATGTCTGTAATTAATATAAACTTCAATGCTACTGGTGTTACCTGGAATGTGATAAATCCGGGCTTTGGTACAGGTACCCGAACATTCATAAAGCAATAACAAATGCAGTTTTTAATAATGGGGCAGTTCAATGCCCGTCTATGACGGGTTGACAGGAGATCCTGTTGATTGCAGTTTCCTGATCAGCATGTTATAGTAAGTCCTGAGCGCCACTCTTCTTTAAGAGTGGCTTTTTTTATAGAGGATAAGTGGCGGACAGGCTATATTAACGACCGCCAATCTTTTTTGACAGCTTAATTTCATGCTTTGGTAAATCATAAAATAAAAGGACACATCACTAATGTAATTTTAATAAACAAACACCATGCATTCAAGGACAGATTTCTCATGTTTATTTAAAAGCATATTTAGGTTACCGCAGGTGGTTTTCTAGCCGGCCTGCTTTTTTATTTTAAGGATCAGGAAGATTTTTTTTGATGAATATCAATATTTTGTATTGTTTGTTTCATTCGCCGAAATTAAATGCATGACATCAGAAGCGCCTCGTAGAGTATTATTTTATATCTTTTACACCTGAATCATTAACCAACCAAACCAACTAACATGAGAAAGCTGCTTACACTGGCCGTGCTTTTCTCGGCCATCATTACCATTGCTTATTTTTCTGCCTGCAACAACAATCAGTCTTCATCCAAAACATCAGACACTACAGACTCAGCTAAAAAAATCATTGAACGGGGCGAGTACCTTGCCACCAGGGTAGCCGTTTGTATTGACTGTCACAGCAAAAGAGATACAAGCCTCTTTTCAATGCCGGTAATTGCAGGCACAGAAGGCGGAGGTGCGGGGTTTGCCTTTGGCAAAGCAGAAGCCGTGCCCGGAGAAGTAACAGCACCCAATATTACCCCGTATGCATTGAAGGACTGGACCGATGAAGAAATAATACGGACCATCACCGGGGGTGTAAATAGAAAGGGCGACACCCTGTTTCCGATAATGCCCTACCCGCACTACAGTAAAATGACAAAGGAAGATGTTCATGCAGTAGTTGCTTATATCCGGTCATTAAAACCCATCGAAGGGACAGTGCCCCCCAGGAAGTTTTTTATCCCCGCCAGTATGTTTGGGCCATTGCCAACAGCCAACCTTGCAGATAATAAAATGCCCGACCCGTCAGATAAAGTGAAATACGGGGAGTACATGATCAATGTAGCAGCCTGTGCAGATTGTCACACCCCGATTGGGCCGCAGGGGCCCGACTTCAGCAAAGTATTCGCCGGCGGATTTGTATTTGATAATCCACTCATGAAAGTGGCTGTAGCAAATATTACACCTGATACAGCAACCGGCATTGGTGCCTGGACTGAAGAGATGTTTGTAAACAAGTTTAAAAGCAATGCCTCTGACGAAGTAGTGAACAGGAAAGTAGGAAGGGAGAATTCCTTTATGCCCTGGTACATGTACGGCAAAATGAAAGACGAAGACCTCAAAGCCATCTATGCCTACCTTAGAACAGTGAAGCCCATCAGCAATAAAGTGGAAAAGTATCCGAAGTAAATAATAAACCCGGCAGGTACCCTTTGCCGGGTTCTTTTATTTTAAAAATCGTTCTGGTTAAATGTAATATCACATACAAAATCGTAAGTGATCGCCAAAGAGAAGCTATTCGTTATTAAAGCTTTCCCGGGTATAAGTGCCAGGTCCAGCATGATCACCTTCCTCAATGTCAAAATCAACATAACGGATGCCCGGTATCTCAGTAAGATTAAAAACTACATCCCCAAAATAAAGAGTAGGGCCGGTAGACCCCATACGCTGGGTCAGATACGAAGCATCATCACTTTTTACAAACAAAGTGTCATTAGATTGTCTCACCATGTCCAGTTTTATCTCAGGGTATTTGTTATTAATAAAAACAAGAACAGCCGCCACAGAAAATGAATCAGGCCCATTTGCAGAGTCTTTCACCATTTTCAAAAGATAATTAGAATCAATGGTCGCCTCCCATGAGTAA
>JAEUVL010000817.1 GCA_016786965.1 Chitinophagaceae bacterium | reverse complement strand
ATGGAAAGGTATTCGAGGTTGCGGAAGGTGCTGATGAGCGGCAGCCGGGCACTGTCAACATCCCGCCCGTAGAGGGAGAGATTATATACCTTGTCTTTCTGCTTGAGGGCTTCATCGAGCGATTCATAGAGCTTTTGTCCTTTTACATAGCGCCAGTCCTGCCCGAAGGATACGGAACAACCAAGCCATGCTACTATGAGGAACAAGCTATACTTCATGGGAGGAAATGCCAAATGGCAGGTGATAGATGATAGTTGATAGATGATTGATGATAGTTAATAGATGATAGATGATAGATGATAGTTGATAGTTCTTATATGCGGTTATTCACTACAGGGTTTCCGTCTTTCTGCCTTTCAGACTTATTACTCTACTTCCTCCACCTCCACATAAAAATTATCTTCTACCACGATGCCGCTGCTTTTAAAGTCGGCTGTCATCACGGTGCTTTTCCATTGGTTGGTGGGGCGCAGCCAGGTGCCATTGGTCAGCTTAACCGGCATCTCAAAACCGGCGACGGTATTTGTCCAGCGGTATTGCAGTTTATCATTTACTGTTTTGTATTCCAGTACGGGTATCTTAATGGTGCGCAGGTACTGATCAAATATTTTGGAGAGGTTCTTCCCGCTTTTTTTAGAGAAGTAGGCTTCCACTTCTTTGGAGTCAACGGTCTGGTGATAGTAATCTTTGTTCAGTCCCCGCAGGATATTCCTGAAGACGGAATCATTATCGATCACCTGGCGGATGGTGTGCAGCAGGCTGGCGCCTTTATTATACATATCGCCGCTGCCTTCCTGGTTCACTCCATAGGGACCTATGAGCGGTATATCGTTGCTGATATTATTACGGATACCGGCGAGGTATTCATCGGCTGCTTTTTTGCCATAATGGTATTCAATAAATAATACTTCTGAGTACATGGTGAAGCCTTCATGCACCCACATATCGGCTATGTCTTTCGTGGTGATATTATTGGCAAACCATTCGTGCCCGCTTTCATGGATGATGATATAGTCCCATTTCAATCCCCAGCCGCTGCCGGAAAGATCGGAACCGAGATAGCCATTCATATAATGATTGCCATAGGCGGTGGCGCTCTGGTGTTCCATACCGAGGTGAGATGATTCCACGAGTTTAAATCCGTCTTCGTAAAAAGGGTAGGGGCCAAACCAGTACTCAAATGCTTTGAGCATGGGCTTTACATCCCGGCCAAATTGTGTCTTTGCTTTTTCCAGGTTATAGTCCAGCACCCAGTAATCGAGGGAGAGGTTCTTTTCTGTTTCGCCAATATAATTATCAGAAAAATGTACATACTTGCCGATGTAGGGAACGATGTTGTAATTATTGATGGGGTTCTTTACCTGCCAGGTGTAGAGCATGTTGCCATCTTTCTGATCATCTTTGGAATAGAACTTACCATTGGATACGGCGATGAGTGTGTCAGGAACTTTTACCTGTATCAATGCGCCAAGATCAGGTTCATCAGCCTGGTGGTCTTTACAGGGATACCACACACTGGCACCAAGGCCCTGGCAGGCCACCGTCATCCACGGGCGGCCTTTGGCATCTTTCTTCCATATCCATCCACCATCCCAGGGAGGATTGATGGCTTCCCGCGGCTTACCTGAATAATAAATAGTAACAGAAAAATTCTTGCTGGATTTTGTTTCGCCCGGCAGCAGGCGGCCGGGAGAGGAGAAGCGCTGGCCGAAATCAACCAGGAATACATTGCCGCTTCTTTTATAAATGAGTTTCTTTCCTTCAAACACCACACTGTCTATCTGCATGGGTTGCTGCAGGTCGATCTGCATTTTCCTGTTGCGGCTGTAGCTGTGTACCGTAAACATTATCTGGTTCCATCCTTTAATGGTCTTTGATCTGAAATCGGGTGCCACATATACGTTGTAAGAAGTTACATTCCACCAGGCCCGCTCGGGAGTAATGCTGCCACGGAGGGTATCCTGCCGGGTAAACTTTCCTTTATGGCTTAATGGCTGTGCACAGGTGCTTTTAGAAAAGCACAGGGTGACCAGTATAAGAGAGGCATAAGCTATATAAATGAACCCGCTGACGTATTTCACGATGGTAAATTTTGTTACTGTAAATTTAAGCCTTGAATATGAAGATATGCTTTAAAAATACCAGCGGTGCTATCGGGCTGTGGATGGTATGCGGGCTGCTGCTGGCTGCCTGCTATAATAATAAGAACAGTGAAGGCAATATCTTTCACTACAATGAATTCAATGGCATCTCTTCGCTTGATCCGGCGTTTGCTAAAAGCCAGTCCACCATGTGGGCGGCCCATCAATTGTACAATACCCTGGTGGAGATAGATGACAGTCTCCGCATTATTCCTTCGGTGGCCAGGAGCTGGGATATTTCACCAGATAAAACAGTGCTGACCTTTCACCTGCGGAATGATGTGTTCTTTCATGATGATGCTGCGTTTGCCAATGGAAAAGGAAGAAAGCTGACCGCTGCGGATGTGGTGTACAGTTTTTCCCGCATCACCGATGCAAAGGTGGCCAGCCCCGGCGCCTGGATATTCAACCGCAAGGTGGATACCATACAACCCTTTAAGGCCATCAACGATACTACGTTTCAGTTGAAACTATTAAGACCCTATAACCCGATACTTGGTATCATCTCCATGCAATACTGTTCTATCGTAGCCAAAGAAGCCGTGGAGAAGTATGGTACTGATTTTCGCCGCCACCCGGTGGGCACGGGCCCTTTTTATTTTGTGGACTGGGAAGAAGGACAGGCACTGGTGCTGAAAAAGAACCCGTCGTATTTTGAAAAGGATAAAGAAGGAACACCATTACCCTATGTGGATGGCGTGAAGGTTTCTTTCTACGACAGTAAAGCCACTGAGTTTTTATTGTTCCGGCAAAAGCAACTCGAGTTCATCAATGATATAGAAGCTTCTTTTAAAGATGAAGTGCTGACGAAGAAAGGAACGCTGCGCAAAGAATGGGAGGGGAAGATCGAATTACAAACCAATCCTTACCTGAATATTGAATACCTCGGCATCCTGGTGGATTCCACCAATAAACTGGTCGTCAATTCGCCGATGCGGATCAGGAAGATCCGGCAGGCCATCAACTATGGATTTGACAGG
>JAEUVL010000794.1 GCA_016786965.1 Chitinophagaceae bacterium | reverse complement strand
TCTGTCACCGGCGGTGCCGGAACGGAAAAGCTGAGTGATTACTCGGCTGCATTTGATATTAAACTAAACAGGTGGGACAAGAAAAACAGGAAACATACTTTAGATGTGGAAGTAGGTATCGATCATTATACTTCTGCTTCTTCTGATAATGTGGACCCCAATTCTATTTCAGGGGCTTCGCATGCAGATACCCGGATTTATCCTTCGGTAAACTGGTCGATGGAAAACGAAGCCAAAGGAACCACTTTGGGTGGCGGTATTTCCTTGTCTTCAGAATTTGATTACCAGTCTGTAGGGGCCAACATCAGTTTTTCTAAAAAGACCGCCAATCGAAATGGAGAGTTTACCGCAAAGGCACAAGCCTATTTTGATAAGGTGAGCCTGATCTATCCGGTAGAGTTGAGAGCAGGCGGCGGCGGAGGAGGTGGTGATGATGAGGAAAATAAATATCCCGGCACCCCCCGCAATTCTTTCAATGGTACGTTGTCTTACTCGCAGATCATGAACCAGCGATTGCAGATCATGCTGATCGCAGATATCATTCACCAGAATGGTTACCTGGGCTTGCCTTTTCACCGGGTATATTTTAATAACAACAGTGTGGCGGTTGAAAATTTACCCGATACCCGGTTGAAAATACCGTTGGGATTGCGGGCCAATTATTTCCTTGGGGATAAAGCCGTAATAAGAAGCTTCTACCGTTTTTATACCGATGATTGGGGACTGACAGCACATACAGTACAACTGGAGTCGTCGATTAAAGTGTCGCCGTTCTTATCCATCACTCCCTTTTACCGGTATTATACACAGTCGGCGGTCGATTATTTTGCACCCATCCGTACGCACAAGCTCACAGATCAGTATTATACCAGTAACTATGATCTCTCCAAGTTCAACAGTAATTTTTATGGCGCCGGTTTCCGGGTGTCACCACCAAAAGGAATTTTTGGCATACAACGATTAAGTATGCTGGAGCTCCGTTATGGACATTATACCCGTACCAACGGATTAAAATCAGACATCATTTCACTGAGCCTGAAGTACAAATAAGCCCAATTTAATTCTGCTTCGTAAATTGCCGGTATGAAAACGATACCTGCAATTTTATTTTTCATATTGATGACCGTTACCGGCGATGCGCAATCCATCATTAAAGGGAAAGTGGTAAATGCAGCAACGGGGGCTGGCATTCCAGGCAGCAGTATATTTATTACCAATACATCAAAAGGTACCGTCTCTGATGGCAATGGTTTTTTTCAACTGGAGAATGTGCCGGCCGGTAAGCATGAGCTGGTCATTTCCTCTGTTGGTTATACCACTGCCACCTATTCATTCAGTGATGCGCAATTGCCATTGCAATTGAAAGTAGAACTAATAGTGAAAGTAAAAGAACTGGGGAATGTCGTGGTAGAGCAATCGGTGGAAGAGGGCTGGGATAAATGGGGAAAGACCTTCATGGACAATTTTGTGGGCACTACTGCTGAAGCGGCGCAATGCCGGATCAGGAATGAACAAAAGATCCGGTTCCGGTATTATAAAAAATCAAACCGGGTGGTAGCCTATTGCGATGAGCCCATTATATTAGAGAATAAGGCCCTGGGCTATACAATATCGTACCAGCTGGAAAATTTCGAAGTCAACTTTAGGGACAGGTCCACTTTTTTTCTTGGTTATTCCTTATTTGAACCCATCAGTACCTCCAATAGCAAGAAGCAACAAAAATGGATTGATAAGCGGCAAGAAATTTATACCGGCTCGGTCATGCATTTTATGCGAAGCCTATATGCCAACCGACTGGCAGAAGAGGGATTTGAAGTGCGGCATATGACAAGAGTGCCGAATGAAGAGAAGCAACGGATAAGAAAGATCAAAGGGCTTTCTACGCATTACGCTGTCAGTAATGGCGTAACGGTGATGACAGGTGCAGGCAATAATGATACAGCCATTACACATCCTCCTGATTCTGTAAGCTATTACCGAGCCGTGCTGCGCCAGCCGGATATTATTGAAAGAATCGGGATTGATCTGTTAACGGCCGATAGTTTGATCATAGAACGAAAGGATAATGTTTCCTTTCTCTATTTCCCGGATTATATCTACGTAACTGTGAAGTCGAAGCGGGAAGCCGCCGAATATTTATTAACGCAGTACCCCAAACGGGCGGCCACTTATCAGCGATCATTTGTGGTATTGCTCAATGATAAAATTATCTCGATTGATAAGAACGGGAACTATTATGACCCGCAGGATTTTTTCACCTCTGGTTATTGGGGTTGGAGTGAGAAAATGGCGAATACATTACCGCTCGATTACGAGCCCCAAAAATAAAGCCCCACATAACGGTGAGGCTTTATTGATATTAAGGTTGTTGATTGTCTTAGATGATCAGCAACGCATCTCCATAGCTGAAGAAACGATATTTGTCCTTGATCGCTTTTTTGTAGGCCTCCATGGCCAGCTCATATCCTGCAAAAGCACAGGTCATGATGAGCAAGCTTGTTTTTGGCAAATGGAAATTGGTAACTAAAGAGTCAGCGATATTAAAATCATACGGTGGATGGATGAACATATTGGTCCAGCCTTCTGATGGTTTCAATAATTTTTGAGCTGTAAAGGATGACTCCATGCCACGCATAGTGGTAGTGCCGATAGAGCAAATACGGTGGCCGTACTCTTTGGCCCTGTTAACGATCTTACAGGCCGTCTCATCAATGTGGTAATATTCAGCATCCATTTTATGTTTGCTCAGGTCTTCCACTTCAATGGGGCGAAAGGTGCCAAGTCCAGTGTGTAAAGTTATTTCTGCAAAACGGATCCCTTTTATTTCCAGACGTTTGATAAGCTCACGACTGAAGTGAAGACCGGCAGTTGGTGCGGCCACGGCCCCTTCATGTTTTGCATAAACAGTCTGGTATCTTTCTTTATCCTCTTCGTCTGGTTTACGTTTGATGTATTTGGGTAAAGGTGTTTCACCCAATTTTTCCAGTTGTGCACGGAACTCTTCTTCGCTTCCTTCCCACAGAAAACGAATGGTGCGGCCGCGGCTGGTCGTATTATCAATTACTTCAGCCACCAGGTCTTCCTGGTCACCGAAATAGAGTTTATTGCCTACACGGATCTTTCTTGCGGGATCAACGATCACATCCCAAAGACGGTTAGGCCGGTTCAGTTCACGCAGCAAGAACACTTCGATCTTGGCACCAGTCTTCTCCTTACGGCCATACATACGGGCTGGGAAAACCTTTGTATTGTTTACCACAAAAACATCCTTATCATCAAAATAATCGATAATGTCCCTGAAATATTTGTTTTCGATATCGCCGGTATGGCGGTTCACCACCATCATGCGGGCATCTTCTCGTCTTTTGGCCGGATTCTGGGCAATGAGGTTTAAAGGGAGGTCGAATCGGAATTGTGATAGCTTCATGAGTATTTTTAAGTTTAATAAAAAGTCTCATGACGCAAACCGGGCAGGATGCCGGGAGATGTGTCCAACTCCGGCCTTACGGCGCCGGGTTTGGTCAAAACGACTGCATTTAAAGCGGGCAAAGGTATACTTTTCAGTGCCAAAATCCCGTTTAATTGTGCACATTCTTTTCATCTGGGGCAGCAGAGTGCCAGAATCGTGGCAAATCATTGGTTTTCAAAATAATTTTATGCTTTTTATTGCGACCCCTCATCTTACATTTGTTTACTACAATTATTAATATTACCACCTGTATGAAGAGATCACTCCTGATTTTCAGCTCGCTGTTGTTTTTTTGTGCCGCAGAAGCCCAGTTAACCCTGAAA
>JAEUVL010000737.1 GCA_016786965.1 Chitinophagaceae bacterium | reverse complement strand
GAAAATTGAAAACTGGATGCTGTGGATGATGGTGAACGCCATTTACATCGTCATTTACTACCAAAAGGGGCTGATGCTGTACATGGTCCTCTTCACGGCGTACGGCATCCTCTCCGTCATGGGGTGGAGAACCTGGCGCCGGACGATGGTGCAACAAAATTTAATGATGCAAACACAAGAGGCATGAACGAACCCGGGAATTTGTTCACTTTTCGTGTGGGTATTGTTGGTCCTGAAAGCACTGGGAAATCAGCACTGGCCTCTGCACTGGCAGCCCGTTATGGCTGCGATTTTGTACCGGAAATGGCCCGGGGCTACCTCGAGCGTCTGAATCGCCCGTATGTGGAGGAAGATTTAGCCAGGATAGCACACCTTCAAACAGCCGCCGAAGACCAGGTTCTGGCCGCTAACCCAGCTATCCTGATTGCCGACACGACCTTGCTGGTTGTAAAAATCTGGAGTTATTACAAGTATGGCCGCTGCGATGCCGGTATTGTATCAGCGGAAAGCCAACGGGCGTATCATCTCTTCCTGCTCTGCGACATAGACTTACCCTGGGAAGAAGATCCGCTGAGAGAACATCCGAATGAACGCAGGCAACTTTTTTCCATTTATTACCGGGAATTAATCAGGAAGAAAGAAAACTTTGCCCTGGTATTCGGAAAGGAAGGAGAGCGGCTGAACCGGGCGGTACGAGCCATTGAGCATTTCCGAAAAAGCATCTGAAGACGCTTTGCCTTTGTATCGGACACCTGCTCATGGAATCCTGGTTTTAAATGAATTAGGGAGAGAAAATCACTTTATTCATAAAACACAAGGTACCCTTTCATGCCAGGCTTCAACTTGGATACTTCCTGCATTTCCAGCTTGCATTCATGGATACCCGATCCATCTCTCAAAAGACCCTAACAGCCGCCAGAGACACCGGACCGGTCCTGACAGCCTTAATTACAGAAATATAAAAGGGGAATCACAGGCAATAACTAACTTCGCAGTCCGAAAAGTAAAGCCTGACTTATGAAAATCTGCAACAATATTCTGGAAGCCATTGGCAACACTCCGCTGGTGCGTCTGAACAACATCGCCAAAGAGGTGCCTGC
>JAEUVL010000725.1 GCA_016786965.1 Chitinophagaceae bacterium | reverse complement strand
AAGCTTCACCGCAATATGATTGAACTGGTATAGCCGTGATTTCTGTCACACTGCGGGAGAGGCCTTTCATCTAATCTTGCAGAAACTATTACATGGAAATCATCGGTTATATCGCTTCGCTTGTAATTGGAATTTCGCTTGGCCTTATTGGCGGCGGGGGCTCCATTCTTACTGTCCCTGTGCTATACTACCTGTTTGGCGTGGAGCCGGTACTTGCAAGCGCCTACTCATTGTTCATCGTAGGGTCATCCAGCCTTGTAGGTGCCATTCCAAAGTACAAACAGGGAATGGTCAATCTTAAAACAGCTATCATCTTTGGTATCCCCTCAATCATTGCCGTATTCGCCACCCGTAAATTCATTGTACCTAACATACCAGCTGAAGTATTCTCAATTAGTGATTTTGTGGTGACCAAAAGTATTTTAATGATGGTATTGTTTGCCATCCTGATGGTTTTTGCCTCTGTGTCCATGATCAGGGATAAGAAAAAGAAAACCGGCGACACAAATGAAAAGCAGGTTTTCAACTACCCATTAATAATTGTGGAAGGAGCTGTAGTCGGCATGCTCACGGGTTTAGTGGGGGCTGGTGGTGGATTCCTCATTATACCCGCACTGGTATTGTTAAGCAAATTACCGATGAAGCAGGCTGTCGGAACATCACTCCTTATTATCGCCGCCAAATCGCTGATCGGTTTTACCGGCGATCTTTCAAACTATACCATTGATTGGAAACTGCTGCTGAGTGTTACTGCATTAGCTATTGCAGGTATCTTCATTGGTGATGCGCTCAGTAAAAAAATTGACGGCAACAAACTCAAAAAGGGATTTGGTTGGTTTGTATTGATCATGGGTATATATATAATTGTGAAAGAACTATTCTTTCCTGGCAATAGTTCCCATTAATTGTGATTCATGTCACTGTACAGCTGTTTATGCCATGCGAAATTTGTCATTCACTAAACAATAAAATAAAATTCATTTACATGAAAGTTGAACAAATATACACAGGTTGCTTAGCCCAGGGGGCTTACTACATTGAAAGTAACGGCGAAGCTGTTGTGATCGATCCGCTGCGTGAAGTGGCACCTTACATTCAAAAAGCAGAACGCAATAATGCAAGCATCAAGTATGTTTTTGAAACACATTTTCATGCCGACTTTGTAAGCGGCCACCTCGACCTCAGTAAAAAAACCGGTGCGCCTATAGTATATGGCCCCAATGCAAGTCCGGCGTTTGATGCACATATTGCCATGGATGGTGAAGAATTCAAAGTAGGTAACGTTACACTGAAAGTATTGCATACTCCGGGCCATACGATGGAAAGCACCTGCTACCTGCTCAAAGACGAAGATGGAAAAGAAGTGGGATTATTCTCAGGCGACACATTGTTTATTGGCGATGTGGGCCGTCCCGACCTTGCACAGAAAGTAGTGGCCGATCTTACACAAGACAAACTGGCCGGCTACTTATTCGATTCACTCCGGAATAAAATAATGCCGCTGGCCGATGATATAATTGTTTACCCTGCACATGGTGCCGGTAGTGCCTGCGGAAAGAACATGAGCAAAGAAACGACTGATACACTCGGTCATCAAAAACAAACAAACTATGCTTTGCGGGCTGATATGACCAAAGAAGAGTTTATTAAAGAAGTGATCACCGG
>JAEUVL010000660.1 GCA_016786965.1 Chitinophagaceae bacterium | reverse complement strand
AGCTCCTATTCTATACTAAATGAATGGGACTGTGGTGATTTATTATTGCCAAAGAAACCATGTGTCAGAAGATATGATTTCAGCCAGGCAATTAACTATTTCCAAAAAACATCCCAAAAAGCCCCGGCAGAACCCTATTATCTGGAAGAATGGATACGGATTGTAGCATGGTACGCTGCCTATGAAGAAGTCAATGCTATTATTCAAACAATATTAAGTCAGCACATTGCTATGTTTACTCCGGCACAACAAAAACGAATTAAGAGATTAGCCACAAAAATAGAAAGAGAGCATAGATTATACCCCGCTAAAGAAATTCTAACTCTTTAGTTTATGCAAATCTTTCGAAACGATCAGCGCCACACAAAAGGAATAAGAACAAAGGAGCTAAATACTACCTTCATCATTTTTCCCCCATAAATGGATAGCCATAATCTGTAGGCGGATTGAAGGTCTCCTTGATAGTACGGGCACTTAACCAGCGGTATAAGTTCAGGATCGAACCTGCCTTATCATTCGTACCAGATCCGCGGGCGCCGCCAAATGGTTGTTGTCCTACTACGGCACCGGTAGGCTTATCATTGATGTAAAAATTACCGGCGGCATTGCGGAGTTTATTCGTGGCCAGTTCCACCGCAGCACGGTCCTGCGCAATGATAGAACCCGTAAGTGCATAAGGTGAAGTGGTATCCACCAGGTCCAGGGTTTTTTCAAAACTATTAGCCGGATAAATATAAACCGTCAACACTGGTCCGAAGATCTCTTCACACATGGTTACATATTTCGGATTCTTCGCTTCGATCACGGTTGGTTGCACGAACCAGCCCTCTTTGCTGTCACATTTCCCACCCACCCAAATTTCAGCCTTCGGGTCTTTCTTCGCATTATCTATATACCGCTTGATATTGTTGAAACTCTTTTCGTCGATCACCGCATTCACAAAATTGGTAAAGTCTTCTACACTACCCATTTTAAAACTCTTTACCCCGGCGATCAGTTTCTTTTTCACCTCTTCGGCCATATTAGAGGGAATATATGCCCGGGAAGCAGCCGAACATTTCTGTCCCTGGAACTCAAATGCTCCCCGCAGCAAGGCCGTTACCACCACATCCGGGTCAGCACTTTTATGCGCCAGCACAAAATCTTTACCGCCTGTTTCGCCCACTATTCTCGGGTACGATTTATAATTCGCCATATTCTTCCCGATCGTTTCCCACATATTATTAAATACACCCGTTGAACCGGTAAAATGCACACCGGCAAAATCCCGGTGATTAAAACATACCCGGCCGATCGTTGGTCCATCCACATAGATCAGATTGATCACTCCTTCCGGCAGACCCGCTTCTTTTAAGATACGCATGGTCATTTGTGCGGAATATATCTGTGTATTGGCTGGTTTCCATACCACCACATTGCCGCACATGGCTGCCGATGTGGGCAGGTTACCACCAATGGCTGTAAAGTTGAATGGCGTTACCGCCAGTACAAAGCCTTCCAGCGGACGGTACTCCATCCGGTTGTGCATGCCCGGGCTGCTGATGGGTTGTTGCTTGTATATTTCAGAAAGAAAATGAACATTGAAACGTAAGAAATCGATCAGTTC
>JAEUVL010000658.1 GCA_016786965.1 Chitinophagaceae bacterium | reverse complement strand
ATCAAAACGGACCGGTATTGCCGGGTGCAGGGTTTTGATAATATTTATGCGTTGGGAGACCTGGCTTATATGGAAACGCCTAAGTATCCTGCTGGCCATCCGCAGGTGGCACCAGCCGCAATTCAACAGGCCGATATGCTTGCGGGCAATTTGAAATTGCTGGAACAGAAATCCAATCCCGACAGAATGTATCAATTTGAATATACCGATAAAGGGTCGATGGCTACCGTAGGCAGAAACCTCGCTGTGGTGGATATGCCCAAACCGAAACTGCATTTTGGTGGTTTTGTTGCCTGGCTCATCTGGATGGGGCTGCACCTGATGCTGATATTAGGGGTTAAGAATCGCTTCTTCGTGTTTTTCAATTGGTTATATAATTATATAACGTATGACCAGAACCTCCGTCTGATCTTCCGTGAATTCAACCGGGAAGAAAGACGGCAGCCTTAGCCTGGTATTGCATGGTGGGGAGGATTTAATTTATCTTTTTTGTTTCCATCCGCCGGAGTATTTTCTTTGCCCTTGACCGGAATGCGGGTGTTTCATACTCCCAGCGTTCCTCGATCACCGCTTTCAATTCCTGCTTTATATCCGGGTATCTTGCAGAAAGATTCTCCAGGATGGTAAGTGAGAAGGCTTTAATGGCAGGTTTTTCAACGGGAGAGGAGATATAATTAAAGCAGGTGTTCATCAGCCCTCCGTGATACTTTTCAGGAATGTCTATGTCCTGTAACAAGCGTACTGTATTTCGTTTTACGGCATCATGAAGACCAGGCTTCTCAAGGTTCTTCAACAATTTTCCCCAATGTTTATTAATTAATGCCGGGTGACCGATGACACAGTAACTCAGGGGCCAGGCGGCCCGTTGTACCACCCTGGATTCATCGGTTAAAAAAAGCCCGAATAGTTCATCAAAACGCCGCTGGTCATCACCGACCCATTTCACTATTTTTTCTGTCTGGGCTTTTGAATGTTCCTTTAATATCGTCTCCCGAAGTTTCATCCGAAATTCAATTTTTAATAGCCCGGCTGCCGGTTAGTTTTAATTCACCGTTGGTAAGTTGTTCGCTTTTAACTTTCACCACCTGGCATACAATAGTATTACCACGGGTGGTTTTGGGAATGCGGACCAGTTTAGATTCCCCCGGGCCGATATTTTGCACTATATAATAATCCGTACGGTATTCAACTCCGTCTGCAAGTCTTATACTTACTTCTACATACGCTTTTTGGAAGCTGATGCCTTCCAGCCGGTTCTCCAGGGTTACAGTTCCGTTCACAATTCCTTCTTTGCCTGGTTCGATCGGATCAAAGCTGGATTTGGCTACGAGGTACTTATCGATGTTCGCCAGGATTTC
>JAEUVL010000059.1 GCA_016786965.1 Chitinophagaceae bacterium | reverse complement strand
GGATACCAACGGAAGCAGCGGTGGGTTATGGATTGTACACTATCAGCGAACATTGGGCTGTGCTTGACCAACTGTTTACTAATAATAATAATTTTTCTGTCTGGAACCGGTTCCCCCGAATTGGGAATACGACCTATTACGGGGTGACAGGGTATGAAAATATTCGAAACATAACAGCAGAGAATTTAGAAAAGGTGCTTTCCCTCGGCCATGAAATTAAAATTTGCATTGACAATGGTTCTCATTGCATCATGCTTGCCGGATTTGATAAAACCAATCCCGCCCAAAAGAAATTTATTATAAAAGATAATTACGGCCCTGTTGGTGAAGCATGCAATTCCAACCTTCAATACCTGGCCTACTCAGAAATAAACAGGCTGATTTCTGCCGAATATATTACAGAGGTGCGCCAACCGGGCACCTGGAAAGAAATAAATGCCGTAGGCCGCTGGGAACTGAATTATGGCGGATGGAAAGGTATTTTGGAGTTCTATCGCTTACCGGGATTGATGCAGTTTGTTTTATCCGGCGACGAAGCCAAAAGCAGGAATGGCGGGGTAATTACAGACAGACGGCTCGGCACTTTTTATGACCATACCGGCAAAATGCACCGGGTAAACGGTATAGTGACCAATGTTGGAGGAACTGTGGAACTTGAATTTTATATTGATGGCAGCAAACCCAATTTGCGTTGGGATGAATTGTCAGGCCGCCGGTTCAACTACCGGTTAAGTGCTGATGGCAACTCTATGTCGGGCACACATAAAGATTTGGATAGCCGCATTTTTGAAGGCTCTGCAAGAAGGATGAACATCAACCCACCCGCTTCCCCGGGTGAAAGAGTAGAAACCGTTACACTAAATAATATCCTGGCAGAGCTTTGTCCCACCACGTTGACCGCTGGCGACAGAGAGTTTGGAGGAGGCCCTGCTATTAATGTTAGTATTCTTCTTGAAAAAACAATAGACGAAAAAGGGATAGATGCAGTTATCTCCTATACAGCGGCAGAAACTGGCGGCGATAATACTACCGCCGTTGGTTCATTCAGACAAAGAGTATATACTGCTTCACCCGGCATCCGTGTAGCAGGTATTGAAGCGGCTTATTTCCAATCCAAAGTAGTCAATTTCATGGGCCGGAGTGCTGGTGCAGAATACGGCATCTGCAATGAAGGCCAGGTGGAAACACCTCCTGTTGCCGGCAGTGCTGTAAGAGAAATTGTGGTAGTAGGTGATACTGGCGGTAATGATGTAAGTGCAGGTGGCGGTTGCCGCTGCGATACCAAAATAAAAAGTATAAAATTCAATCCCGTCAGGATAAGGGTTGCCAATAGATGATGAAGGATTGCAG
>JAEUVL010000634.1 GCA_016786965.1 Chitinophagaceae bacterium | reverse complement strand
GGTCCGCAGGACATCAGTTAATAGTAGTAGCAAAAAAATACCCCATCCACAGATGGGGTAAAGGTGAATCCTCATTGGTCAAAGGAGTGCTACTTGTGTGTTTATGGTTAAATCCTGGAAAGGACGTAGCCGGTGGTTATTGTTTTTTGTCTGCTTTAGCTCTTCTGTTCATCCAGATATATCCTACAATTTCTTTAGTGGTCCGCAGTTTTTGCTCCAGTATATCCGGACGGAATATGTCAGGCTTGTTATTTTTTATCCTGCACACCTGTGGGTCAGTAAAGGCATACGTGTAAAAAGAATTCACTAATATCTTATCCATATCCATCAGGCTGTCGTACAAAATAAAAGTGCCGATCACAATGTTACGGTGGGCCGTATCTGTCTGGTATAAATTGATCATGTGCCAGAAAGCCTTCTTCAGTTCCATTTGTTTCAGCAGGCTTACGGTGGCTGCCCAATTATATACCGCCGGGTAAACAGCATTCCTGTAGGCCGGATCTTTCAGCAGTTTTACCACTTCCTCCTTTACATAGAAGGAATCATTCTTCTTCTCCACTCCCATTTCATTCAGATCGGTCATCCATTTCTGCCAGTGCTCCACACTTTGCCTGGATGTATCGATCTTCATCAACTGCTGACCAAACCCATTCACCGACAGGGCAGCTATCACTGCCAGGAAGAAAAAATGCTTTCTCATTTAAATGCTTTTTTTGTCTTTTCAGGAGTAGTGGTGGCGCCATTGTTTACATTCAGCATGTTCTCAATCGCTTTTAAACGTTCATCTGTTGTCTCTGCCTTCTTCTGCAGGTTACCGATTATGTTCAGGAAATCATGGTTATGCACTCCCACTACGGTGTTCACCATTTTAGGTCCGTCTTTCAGGTTTGTATCCCAGGAGCGGCCAACTGCCAGTTTAAAATCTTCCACTTTCATATCCTTAGGATGAATAGCCACACCATAGCCCGGTACTTCACCTCTTGCCACGATGTAATCACCAGACTGTACAGCGCCGATCACTTTTACAGGTATCTGGCCCATGAAGGCGATATTATTACCCAGAGTTATTTTAGATTGTTCCGGCATATTGCCCAATACGATCGGCTTTTTAGAAACCGCCATTATTTGTTCAGCGCCGGCAACGTCTTTTGTTATCTTACCGCCTTTCACAGCTACTATATCACCAAAGCTAATGTCTTCTTTTACATTCAGTCTTTCCAGCCACTCCGCATAGTCACCATTGCCGGAAGAATACTCTACTCCGATACTGTTATAATCTCCCACCATTCCTGATATACCTGCTACGATACTGATAAAATCATCTACGATATCAATACCGATCATTTCAGCAGCCAGGTCCAGCAGTTTTTGTCCGTCGAAATAATCATACGAGAAATTCTGAATAGACTGTGCCCTGATAGCTCCCAGTTTGCGATTGTCTTTATCTACAAACGCAATGTATTCGTTCTCCTTGCTCAGGCTGTTGTTCACATCATTAAATACAAATACAGGGAAAGCAAGTGTGGGAAGACTGGAACAATTTATTTGCGGGATAGCGGGAATAGAGAAAGAAGGAATCGCCGGGATAGAGAAGGCTGGTAAGGCCGGAATAGTGATCGCTGGCAATGCAGGGATCAGATCGAAATAAGAACCGGGAATATCATCGTCATCTACACAAATATCGCAGGCCTGGTTTACAATATCCAGGATCGAAAAACGAACCGGAAGACCGAGGCCACTATTGATAGGCGCTGATAAATTATAAGGAAGACCGAGGCCACTGTTGATGGGGCCTGATACATTGAATGGCAGACCAATT
>JAEUVL010000627.1 GCA_016786965.1 Chitinophagaceae bacterium | reverse complement strand
GCCCGTATGCTGGATAAGCCGGGCCAATATCCGCATATCCCGTATGTATTCCTGCTTAGCAGCGACCTGCTCAGCAGTTTTTTTCAACGTGCAGCAGAAGCAGGTGATGATAAAGTGAGAGCACAATATGCCGGTACAGATTTCAACACCCTCTTTGATTTCTCAGGTATTGATAAATATGCCGTCCGCTTCAAAGACAATGTGCAGTTACAGAATGTGCGGATGCTGGCAGATATTTTTGCGATGTCCGCCAAGCTGTTATTTTTTACGGGCATGGATAAACCCAATCCCGTATTTGGCTACACCGCTGCCGAGAAAAACAGGCTGGCAGAGCTCGAGAAAAAGTTGGCTTCTGCAGAGGTGGTGGCTTCTCTGAACCCATTTACAAGGCAGCGGGCTTTGGCGTTTGTTTATTTCATGCAGCAACAAAACGTGAAAGCCATTGCTGCTTTCAATGAAGCAATACGGATTTTTCCAGCTGATAAGAGAAATGAATACTTCAATCTGGCTGATGCGTATGATGCCATTATCAGTATTCATTACCTGTCAAAAGACAGTGCTGCTGAACGGAAGACACTGGAGGAGAAGATAGCCGTGATGCCGCTGGGTAAGAAAGATCCGAATGATTATTATCGCATGTCGGTACATTACTTTACTGCCGGCGATATGCGAGGAACTAAAAGCTGGGCTGATAAAGCAAAACAGACCGATCCCAATCATTTTAATACATTGAGATTGATGGCGCACCTCAGCTACCTGGATGCTAACCCTGCAGTGGACATCTATGCGCAGGAGGCATCGAAGAACATACGGACAGGAGACGATCAGTACAACCTGGTGATGCAGTTTGCGATTTACCAGCTTATTACCGGTGATGCGACTGCGGCTTATGGTAATATAGAGGTCGGCCGTCAATCGTTGGAAGGTACCCCGTGTGAGCTGTGTGATAAGCTGATGAGCAAGTATATACTGATAAACAAGTAGTATCGAATTTTTGAAGTATGTGGCCGGGTTTATTACTTATACATTAACAATGACTACTTTCTCATACCTCATACCCTATTTTAACTGCCCTGCCTATCGTACCGTACTTTAGCTTGTATGTGATCTTTGTGTATGGCAACATATATTTGCAGTATGCAATCATTCCAACTTCTTTCCCAAAAATTTGCCCTGCATTTTGATAAACGTCATTTTCC
>JAEUVL010000623.1 GCA_016786965.1 Chitinophagaceae bacterium | reverse complement strand
TTGAAAACCAATTATTGCTCACAATTTAGCATGGGCATCATGCGGCAGTTGTAAAGGCTCCCGGCTTATTTTTTATTTCGGGCCAGGTGAAGTAAATGATAACCAAAAAGGGCTAAGCTGCGATTTCCCGGTATTTCTTATCTGCCAGCGAGAACAAATGATCCATGCAGGCCGGAACAGAGCTGCTATAATCAACCTGTACCGCAGTGGCAGATTGGACCCATTGATGAAAATGCGCAGGAAACTGATCATCGATCCTGGTAAGGCAGGTGACACCCAATTGCTGAAGAGCGGCAGCATTGCACTGCTGCTCATATTGTCCACGGATAGGGGTGGCCAGTATTTTTTTTCCAAGGTGCAGGGCTTCTGCGGGTGTTTCAAAACCGGCACCGGTAATTATTCCGCTGCATTCAATGAATGATTGATTGAAGAGCTCTTTGGAGACGGGCATAAATGTAATATTTGCCTCCGTACGGATCAATGATGTTTCCTTTGAAAAAATACAAAAACGATGATCTTTTAGTTGCCGGAAGATCACGGTGAGCTGCTCCTCACAGTAAGAAGGGAGATACACAACAAAGAAACCTTTATCTGTTGGGTCTGCATTCAGTATTTCTTTTTTTACAACAGCGGGAAAAATAAAGTCGTCATAGCTTTTAAAATGCAGCCCTGCCTGGTGAGTGGCTTTTACATAGTTCTTTAGCAATAGCTCACCCATCATGTTTTTTGTACCTGGCCGCGGGGTCTTTGGTGATTTAAAGGCGGCCTGGTGGCCAAAATGAACGGAGGGGATTTTTTTTCGGGCACAGGCAGCTGATGTCATATAATCAAAATCGTTGAGCACAAGGTCATACTTCTCTACCGGTAGTTCTTTTATTTCCTGCTTAACCCGAAAAGGCTGAAAGCTCTTGATCATTTGCCAGTAATCAAGACCGCCGTGGCAATTATAAAAAAGACTGATGCCTTTGCTGCGGTATTTTACCGGTGCATCCAGCGAAAGATGACTGTTGTCCCCACTAAGAAATATATCAACGGTGCCATATTGTTGTAAATAGGGCAGCAAGGTCATTGCCCTGCTGATATGACCGTTGCCGGTAGCCTGTACTGCATAAAATATCTTCATATAATTTTTTTTTAATGAAGAGAGTTAATGAATAAGCCGATCTCGTCTGTTACGACGCTCAGTGTTGGTATTTTTTTATCTATTGGAATAACATTGGCCCCGGTAAATTCTTTTTCATCATAGTGGTAAATAGACCAGTCATTGTTGCTGTACTCCAGTGCCGTCAGGTTTTCCACCCAGTCGCCGCTGTTCAGGTAGGTAACGCTGCCCTCCTTTGTTTCCACCACTCTTTTCTGTGGCTGGTGAATATGGCCGCATATCACATAGTCGTAGCCTTTTTCAATAGCCAGTTCTGCGGCCGTTTGTTCAAAATCACCGATCCAGGAAACAGCTTTTTTTACACTGTTCTTAATTTTTTTACTAAAGCTCATCCTGGGTCGCCCCATTTTTTTCAGGCACCAATTAATAAACCGGTTACAAACTATCAGCCAGTCATATCCATGTCCGCCCAGTTTCGCAATGATCTTGGCGCTGCCTTTGGTAGTGGTGTCAAATACATCCCCATGAAATACCCAGGTCATTTTTCCATTGATCTCCACCACCAGTTTATCCACCAATTGGAAATTGCTCAATTGCACATCACTGTAGCGCCTCATCATTTCATCATGGTTGCCCGTAACATACACCACCCTGGTGCCGTTGCTGAGAAAGTTCAGGAGTTCTTTTATTACCTGCAGGTGAGAAGCCGGAAAATATCGTTTGCTGAACTGCCAGCCATCAATAATATCACCATTGAGTATAAGTAAACGGGGTGATATGCTTTGCAGGTAATTGACGATCTCTTTAGCATGGCAGCCATAGGTGCCGAGGTGCAGGTCAGATATTACAACGACGTCTATTTCTCTTTTTTTCAATGTGTACAGAGGTTTTATAAAGTACCGTAAGTATTGTTACCAGACTGATAAGACAGCTTTACCAAATTGTAATGACTGTGTGATAGAATTATTATCCTGAGAGAAAGTAATAAGGGAGGTGCCTTTCTCTATCGGGATATAGTAAGGAAAATTGGTTTACTCTATTGGTATGAACCAGTTTCTTGCCTGATACTGATGATAGTATTTAATATTACAGGTACACAACCATAATCATTCGGTAATATGAAATCAATACAGGGTTCATCTTAGGTTTTGACTTTTGCAAAACCGTTACACATGAAAAGCATCTGGACCTTTGTCATCCTGGCAATGGCGCTTCCTGCGGCTTATGAACCTCCCGCAAATACCCCTGACAGACCCGCCAAATTGCCCACAGCGGAGAATCTATTTATCATCACAACTGATGGATTTCGCTGGCAGGAAGTGTTTAACGGCGCAGACAGTCTTCTTATAAATTCTGAAGACTT
>JAEUVL010000604.1 GCA_016786965.1 Chitinophagaceae bacterium | reverse complement strand
GCGGGGTTCGCAATAACCCGTTAGTAAAATGGTGTTGCGGCTGTTCTCTATATTGTTGCTGATATGGTGCTTCACCCTTCCGGCATCTGCCATACCACTGGCAGAGATGATGACCATCGGGCCATTTTGAAAGTTCAGTTGCTTGGACTGCTCTACGGTTTTGACGAACCGTAATCCTTTGAATCCAAAAGGGTCATTATCTGTCTCCATTACTTTGCGAATGGCCTTATTAAAATACTCCGGGTAGCGTTTTACAATTTCGGTGGCTTCCACACTCAGCGGGCTGTCCACATAATAATCCAGGTCTGGCAAGCGGTTCTCCTGTTCCAGTTGGTTAAGTGCATATAATAATTCTTGAGTGCGGCCCACACTAAAGGCAGGCATGATGAGTTTGCCTTTCTTTTGCAGGCAGGCTTTTTCGATCCAGCGCAGCAGCATATCGGGTGTGGTCACATTATTATCATGCAGGCTGTTGCCATAGGTAGATTCCATGATGATATAATCGGCCTGCGGAAATGTTTCGGGTGATTTTAAGATCGCATCCCTGTATCGTCCAATATCTCCGCTGAAAGTGATTCTGGTTTCTTTACCATTCTCACTCACCCGCAGGTGTACACAAGTGCTTCCGATGATATGTCCGGCATCGGTGTACATCGCCTGTACCCCATCGATCACATCAAACCATTCATTGTATCCTCTTTCTGTCAGATGGGTTGAGGCCCTTTCTGCATCTTCGGTAGTATAGAGCGGTTTCAGGTAGAGCAGGTTGTCGGCCGCCCGGCGTTTGTTCTTGTACTTTATTTCATCTTCCTGTATCTCGGCAGAGTCTTTCAATAACACAGTGGTAAGATCCTTAGTGGCCGGAGTACAAAAGATAGTTCCTTCAAATCCTTCTGCCACCAGGCGGGGTATCAATCCGCTATGGTCGATATGTGCATGAGAGAGGATCATTACATCCACCTCTTTAGGATCAAAACCAAACTCCCTGTTGAGCATATCAGTTTCTTTTCCCATGCCCTGGAACATGCCGCAATCGAGCAATACTTTCTTTCCATTCTTCAGTGTAAGTAAATGCTTTGATCCGGTAACCGTACGGGCTGCGCCGTGAAATGAGATTTTCATACATCGTTCTCCGCCCTAAAGAAAAACACAGGCTGCCTCTCTTTAAAGACTGTTTTAATAAATGAATAAAGTAAAGACGAAAGTTAAGCAATAATACAAATACAGGTGCCGTTTTAAATGAACAACCCCAACTACTATGAGAGGACGGTCCCTATTGCTTACATCCGTAATATTGCTTTGGCTTACCGGTTCGTCGGCACAAAAAAGCTCCTGGGAAATTGGCGTTAAATCAATCCATGAAATTACTTTTTCAGATGGCTATGCCCCCGGTGCGGGCATACCGGTCGTTTACCGGATAGGAAAGCACGGAGGCCTGGAAAGCGGGTGTTATTACAAGATACGGCCCAGTCATCCCTTAATGGTAAATAATAGTGGCGCTTTAGTAAAGCAGAAGCTGACGGAACATACACTGATCATCCCACTATCCTATCGCTACGATTCCAGGTTTATCAACTTCAGTGTGGGTGCAGCGCTTGAAATTTTTCTTAGCAAGCGATACAACAGCGTCGAATTTGCTACGCTCAGAAATTTGTATTCAACCGTTCCGGAATTGATCTCCACAGCCAGTATCTCAAAAAGTTTTACCCTTCCCGGTTCGCTGGTACTGGAACCGGAGATCCGCTTCAGTGCATTCGTTCCTAATGGAGATGGGGGTTGGGGACTTAATGTATCGCTGCGCAAAAAAATATTCTAACTTTTATTGGTCTTTGCTTTAAACGACCAGGTGATCATAAACTCGGCCACCACTTCTCCATCTTTATTGCGCCCGGTTGACCTGGCCTTTACAGTCCTGGCTTCGCCTGTGGCAATCGTTTCTTCCACCGCTTGCTGAAACAATTCTCCATCCTCACACACAAAACTGGTGCGGCCCGTGGCTTTCTTAAAGTACTCTGATTCTACTTTTACCACCAGCATAGAAACAGGAGGATTCAGTTTATACAGCTGCGCCATGGCCAATGCGCCGGTACTCATTTCTGCCGCCATGCTCAGGCAGGCGAAATACGTGGAGCGGAAAGGGTTTTGCGACAGCCATTTGTAAGGCACTGTCACCACGCATCTTTTCTCATCCGCTTCTCTTACCCGCACACCGGCAAAGAAAGCAGCCGGTAATTTGGTAAACAGAAACATCCTGAATTTGACAGGATGTTTCATCAGCTTTATAAAATCATTTGCCCTGGGGTTCATTATTCTTCTTTGTATTGTGAAGGATCTAATGCGGCCTTTGTCCAGTTCTTTAAAAACTCGATCACTTTTAATTTACTGTATCCTTTCCCTTCTTCAAGATAGGCAGAGTTCTCAGTATGTATAAGCTGGCCTTCTTCATTCAGTATTAAAAATACCGGGAAACCAAAGCGCTGCGGAAATCCATACCTGGTCAGCACGTCTTTGTTCTTATTCTCAGGGCTGTAATTCAGGTGGTACACCACGTAGTTATTGTTCACATAATTATTTATAGCACTGTCTTCTGAAATGAAATTATTGAACCTTGCACACCAGATACACCAGTTGCCACCCACCTGTATGAAAACATGTTTACCACTTGCTTTAGCTTCTTTCACCGCAGCGGCAATGGCAACTGTGGCATCTTCTTTAGGCTTGTACAGGTTGAACTTCGTCATGTCCTGCGCATTTATTTCAACTGCTGCCAAAAGAA
>JAEUVL010000582.1 GCA_016786965.1 Chitinophagaceae bacterium | reverse complement strand
TATGAACCGGATGGACCGCCTGCTAGGCATTCTTACTTTACTGCAATCGAAGAAATTTGTTCCTGCGGAGAAGATCGCTGATAAATACAATATAAGTGTTCGCACCGTGTACCGGGATGTGAAGGCCCTTTCGGAACTGGGCATTCCTGTTAGCTTTGAAGCGCCAAAAGGTTATTTTATTGTACAGGGATATTTCCTGCCACCTGTTTCCTTTAGTACAGAAGAAGCTAATGCGCTGCTGCTGATAGAAGCATTGGTCAATGGTTTTACGGATAAATCTATTCAGCAACATTATACTACGGCTCTCGATAAGATCAAATCGGTATTAAGAGGCCACCAAAAAGAGCGGCTGGAATTGCTGAACGAAAAGATCCGGCTGCAAAAGCCTGCCTGTTATAACCTCAACTTTGAGCACCTGCCGGTATTGCAAAACGCTGTTGCCTGTAACAGTATCATTGAAATAGAATACAAGAATAATAAGGAGGAGATCAGTAAGCGAAAAGTGGAACCTATCGGCCTTATCTTCTATGCTTTTAACTGGCATGTGATCGGCTGGTGCCATACCCGCAGCAATTACCGTGACTTCCGGGTATCCCGCATCACCCGCATCTCTGATACGGGCCTCCCCTTCCGCCATAAAAAACATATTGAGCTGAACGAGTACATGAAACAATTACCCGTTAATTATTAATTTCTTTTTTCCAGGCTGCCATAGGGTTGTCAGTGAGGCATGTTTGCTTTGTATCCTAAAACAAATCAACATGACATTTATTGAAGTATTCCTGAGAGAAATGAACAACGAATCGCTCACTACCCGTAAGATGCTGGAAAGGGTGCCAGCCGACAAATACGACTGGAAGCCCCACGAAAAAAGTATGACCCTGCGCCAACTGGCCACGCATGTGGCTGAAATTCCAGGCTGGTTTGGCCTGGTGCTGAACACAACAGAACTCGATTTTGCTGCGAGCCCCTACAGTCCTGTTGTGATCAACACCCCGGCCGAATTGCTGCACCATTTCGAAAGTACCCTGGCTGATGGTAAAGCCAGCCTGGCAAATGGTACCGACCAACAACTGGAAGACAACTGGACAATGCGCAGCGGCGAGCAAATTTTCAGCACGATGTCAAAGTTTGACTGGATAAGGTCCTGCTTCTGCCAGATCGTACACCACCGGGCACAGTTAGGCGTATACCTGCGGCTGCTGGATGTTCCTATTCCCGGCAGCTATGGGCCAAGTGCTGATGACCAGAGCTTTTAAATAATGATGACCCCACGCTGAGGCAACACTGACTGGTAAAATAAAGTTGCCTCAGCGAGGGCTAATCTGCCTGCCGGCCAGTTGCACAAAATAATTTTGTATTCCCCCGGGAAAAAATTAATTTTCTGCAAAGCTTGCTATATGAATGCCGTTAACTACAATGAATGGCTGCAGTTTGCAGACAACCTCCACAAGCGGGGTTTTAATTACGACGAGATATCATCGCAACTGTTGGCCAAAGGAACGCCAGAAAACCTCCTTCAGGAGATCATTGATAAGATCAAAAGCATCCGGCTGACCCGCAAAAGAAAAAGCGGCTTTATTTGCTGCGGTGTTGGTGTTACTTTACTGGTAGTTGGTTGCCTGGCGGCGCTGCTTTTTTACCAATCTGAATCAACAGTCCGTTTTGCCATGTATGGCCTCACCACTATCGGCGTATTGTTCAGCCTGAAAGGGCTGGCCGATATTATGGGCTGGTAGTGATGTTTATTTGTTTACCGGTATGGACAGCAAAGGTACTTTGGCGTGGTAGCTCATCTTCCGGGTAATGCTGCGGTTAAATAAATTACCGATAAAGCTTCGTTTGTGCGTCGTCATGGCCAGCAGGTCGATCTTATTCTCCGCAATATAATTATTGATACTGTTCTCAAAGTCACGGCCGGACAAATGCTCTGCACTGATGATAAGGTTGGGATATTTTATTTTTAATTTTTCTTCTGCCTCCTGTATTCCTTTTTCATCCTGCAAGAAATCAGTTGCTTCCGCATTGTCCTCATCCGTAAATACCACGACTTTTACTTCCGCACGGAATACACCGGCTAAATCGAAAACCGGGTGAACTATGTCTGACACTTCATTAAAATTATTGATAGCGAGCAAGAACTTGCGGGGCATGCTCCAGTCATACTCCAAAGGGATGGCCAGCACAGGTATCTTACTATTACTGATGACGGCTGCGGTATTTGTTCCGAATATCCTTTCCCGCAGACCGGTGATGCCCAGGTTACCCATTATCACCAGTTCTGCCTGTAACTCTTCTGCCGCCACCACGATCGTATCTACTATCGGGCCACTGTAGAGTTGGATTTTTACTTCCACCAGTTCTGTATCCATAATGCTCTTTTGGATCAGTTCCAGTTCGGCATAAGCCTTATCAGCCATCACCTTGTTGTACTCTGCCTTTGGCAATCCTGCTTCAAGACTGAAGGTATCTAAGTGTTCACAGGAATTGACAAGCCAAATGGTTCCTTTGTTCAGCTTAGCGATCTGCACTGCATAATCAATGGCCCGTGTTGCGTTGGGAGAAAAGTCGGTTGGAACAAGTATCTTTTTCATTAGCCTGGATATTAATGATACAATTTGTAGCTATTGGCACGGCTTATTTATGACACCCCTCACCATCCCGTCTGATTTTCGTTTTACTGTACCAAAATTAAAAAAGAAAGTCACCCGGAGAAAAGATAATGACTTATCTATCCCCGGATGACCATTGAAATAATCTCCTAAAAACCAGTAAAATTAAATTTTTGTCCGCCCACCGATGCCTCATACATCAATCCGCCTTTTTGCTGGGTAAATATTAATACCCCTTCTTTATACTTCATATCAGCAGAGACCCCTGAAGTAACAGCCACTGCGGAGGCCTGTGCTGAGAATTCAATTTTATCGGCCCTGAACCTGTTCAGGTCGGCCTCTGTTTCAAAAAAGATCACCTCCCGGTATACCTGGCCTCCTAACTGAAAGCCTACTGTTACCTGCGTCAGCTTCGCTTTGCCTACCAATGTACCCCGTTCGTACACCATTCCATTGCCCGCAGCACCGCCAATTCCAATACCGCCTTTTCCGACATTAGGAAAAATTGCCCATCCATAAGAATTTGCAAATAAGCTGCTCATGTCGCTGTCCGTTTTAATGAAATCTGCTTTTGCCTCCTTGCTGTCCCGTACCAGCCTCCTTTCCTTACTGGTGGTTTGACCATCAGCATGGTTGACTGTAAAAAGCAACGCCATTACCAATACCGATTGCAGCGCTTTTAAAAAGAACTTCTTTTTCATATATACATTTTAAGATGACAAATTGAAACTGCTTGTTGTAAGTGCAGTGCAACATCAGCGCATAAAAACAAGCTGCTTTGCAGAGGCAGTATGTTACTGTGTCGATCCCTGGCGCTGATGGGTACAATGTAGGCCATATATTGCTCATACCAGTGTGTATATGTGAATGATAGAACTATTAATATTTATTGTATAATTATTCTACGCTAATGAGATGCAGCTTTGTATGAAACTTAATTTACAAAACGGGAGATTACTATTAATCACATATATCTGCATAAAATGAGCACCAAACCGAAAGCCCTTAAAAAAGAAGAGGAAGTACCCGCCAACCCTGACAGACATATTGACCAGGACTTTCCCGGCTTTCCCCACTTTCCATCGGATAAGAAAAGCATTACCCCGGAAACAGCAACAGAAAGAAAACTGGCAGGTATTAAAAAGAAGCAGACTAAGAAAACATACGGTAACTGACCATTTCATATAGAGCAAGAGACAAACAGCATTGGAGTATCTGCTGCCGGTAAGCTGAACTAACTTACTTTTGCGCTTATGTCCACCAATAAAGTTTCTACCGACAACATATTAAGCAGGCTGAATATTAAGGCGCTGAACGAAATGCAGCAGGCTTCTATTGCCACTATTGCCGATCATAACAATGTGCTGCTGCTATCTGCCACTGGTTCTGGCAAAACCTTAGCCTTTCTACTGCCTTTGGTAAAAACATTGCGGGCAGATAAACCTACTTCGCAGGCCATCATTATAGTTCCGTCCCGTGAACTGGCCCTTCAAATAGAAATGGTTTTCAAAAGTATGGGCACCGGGCTTAAAATAACCTGTTGCTACGGAGGACATAAAAGAGAAACAGAGGAGAACAACCTGCTGCAACCGCCTGCATTGCTGGTAGGTACTCCAGGGAGACTGGCCGATCATATCCGCCGGGGGAATATCACTGTTGACACGATCGAGACACTGGTGCTGGATGAATTTGATAAATCACTCGAACTGGGCTTCCTGGAAGAAATGTCTTTTATCATCGGCTCTTTGAAGAGTCTCAACAAAAGAATACTTACTTCCGCTACAGAAGCGGTGGAGATACCTTCGTTCATCGGGGCAGATGACCTGGTGAAACTGGATTTCCTGGGGGATAAAGACTCTGATACCGGACTGGCGATAAAAACACTGCTGAGTGATGGAAAGGATAAACTGGAAACACTCTTCCGCCTGATCTGTACGCTGGGCAACCGCTCCACGATCGTCTTTTGCAATCACCGGGAATCAGTAGAACGTACCAGCGCCTTTCTAAAGGATAAAGATATTGTGAATGTATTTTATCATGGTGCGATGGAACAGCAGGAAAGAGATGCGGCACTTTGCAAATTCAGGAACGGTACAAGTAATGTATTGGTAACGACGGACCTTGCTGCAAGAGGATTGGATATTGCGAATATCCGGTACATCATTCATTACCATCTGCCGGGCAGTGAAGATATTTTTACCCATCGGAATGGCAGGACTGCGAGAATGGAAGCCAGCGGAACAGCGATCCTTATATTATCACCCGAAGAAAAACTGCCTGATTATATTGACCCTTCCACTGAACAAATAGAATTGCCTGCCAGTGCCCCCCTTCCTGATAAACCGCAATGGTCCACCCTGTTCATTGCAGCAGGCAAAAAAGACAAGGTGAATAAAATTGATATTGTCGGTTTTTTATCCAACAAAGGGTTGTTGAAAAAAGAAGACATCGGACTGATAGAAGTAAAAGATTTTTTCTCCTTTGTAGCTATCAAAAAAATAAAAATGAATGAAACGCTACGGCTGATCAAAGAGCAAAAGATTAAGAATAAAAAAGTAAAGATGGCTGTAGCCAAGTAGGGCCAGGTCATTTTTATCCGATGAAGGAGACAAACAGGTCAATTTTCCGGGCCGTTCTAAAAGCAGCGTAAAATCTTTATTTTCGTACTTCATCTGCCAAGTATGAAAACACCTAACCTTCCTTGCTGTATCCTTTGTTTTTTATTCTTTATTCTCTTAGCTGATAATTTATCTGCCCAGGAGGAGCAACCCTTTTATCACCGGTCCGGTGCCAACCTTCCGGTGACCAATCCTGACCTTACTGAAAGTACCGGTACCAGTGGTACAGGCGCTAATATAGATGTGCTGTATCATAATATATACTGGCGCATCAATCCTGATTCAACAAAGTATATCAAAGGGTCGGTACAAACGAATTTTAAAACCATTCAACCAAATGTAACGGCTATTACCTTCGATCTGAGAAGCGTACTTATCGTTGACTCGGTTATTTTTCGCCAGGCAAAGCTCCCGGCCGGGAACATCACCCGCTCTGGTAATATCGTAACGATCAATCTCGGCGCCACTCTTGCCAATAATTTTATTGACTCTCTTGTGATCTATTACCAGGGAGTGCCACCTGCTGTGTCCGGCGCTGCGCAGGGTTATCAAAAATCTTCTGTCAGCGGGGCCGGAAACTTCATCACCACACTGTCTGAATCATACGAAGACCGTGACTGGTGGCCCTGCAAAGCGGACATGCAGGATAAGATAGATTCCATGGACATTACTGTAAATGTGCCCTGGGGTTCTCCATCAGAGATCGATACATTTTGGGTAGCCTGTAATGGTAAACTCGTAGATTCTACAATTCATGGTAATGCGTCCCGCTCCTTTGTATTTAAGACCCGTTACCCGATCGCCTCTTACCTGGTGGCCGTTTGTGTGGGCAAATTCAACCGGTATTATCGCTCCGTAGATGTAAGCGGCACAGAAGTACAGGTAGTGTATAATCTTTTCCAAGGCAAAACAACCACCACATATAATAATATCCTGACGGCGATGGACCGGATCAATCCTTTAGTGGTTTCATTCAGCAGTAAGTTCAGTGATTACCCATTCAAGAATGAAAAGCATGGCTTCTATGACGGGCTGCTTGGCGCATCCGGCATGGAGCATCAAACATTCTCCGGCATCAACTCCGGTTCTTTAACAAGTACCCGTACATTGACCCATGAACTGATGCACCAATGGTTTGGAGATAATGTAACGTTTGCGACCTGGAATGATCTTTGGCTGGCAGAGGGCTTTGCCCGTTACAGCGAAGCATTAGCCGGTGAGCTAAGTCCAGCCCTGGGATTAAATCCTTTTACAATAAGAAACGGTTTTAAGAATTCAGCACTTTCTCAATCCACTGTAAGCGTATGGATACCGAACGGCAATGCCGGTACTTCTGCCCAGATATGGAGCAGCGCATACGGTGGCGCCGTATATGAAAGAGGCGCTATGATGGTCTCTATGCTGAGGGCCATTTGTGGCGATGAGAAATTCTACCAGGCACTGAGCGATTTCCAAACAACTCTTGCCGGAAAATCTGCCACAGCGGATTCTTTAAAGAATTTTTTCAACAGAACATTGGGCAGAGATATCACCCCGTTCTTTACAGACTATGTAGGAGGCTCCGGCCCTGCCGCCACTCCTGTCGGCGGTATTGGCAATCCTGTTAATACAGTCAACTGGAATTC
>JAEUVL010000572.1 GCA_016786965.1 Chitinophagaceae bacterium | reverse complement strand
AAACCGATACACTAACGAAAAAGCAAGTTGACTTCTTCAATACCGGCTTTGAAAATGAAAAACCCGATAGCGTCAAAACCAAGGTCGCCGGGGTGGTCATTGATGAGGAGGTAAAAGAACCCGTACTGAAAAAAGCGAAAGTGTATGAATACCGTCCGCCCAAATTCTTTACGGACTATGTGGTTACCGGTTTCAATAATACCGTGATTGTACAAAACAAATTTCAACCCTATGCCGGTGGCGTGGGCCCCATACAGCTTTCCAATAACAATGCCTTCAATGGATTGATCCGTATGGGAACATCAGACCTGATGGAAGACCTTAAATTTGTGGGGGGCTTCCGGATAGACCCGAACCTCCGGGATTATGATGTGATATTTTCATTCCTGAACCAGAAGAAAAGACTCGATATCGGTGGCACTTATTTCCGCAGCAAATCAAATATTGGCGCCATCCTGAATGGATCCGACACCGTGGGCGCCAAGCTGTTCCAGAATTATTATCTCGTCAACCTGCGCTATCCGTTTGACAGGGTGCGCAGCCTGCGGGCTTCCATCGGGCCGCGGTTCGACAGAACAGTCATCAATGCAGAAACACCATTGTCATTAAGGTTCCCCGATATTAAGACCACCTATGGCCAGGTAAGTGTGGAATATGTCTTTGATAATACCAGCAACCCCGCACAGAATATCTGGAATGGCCTGCGCTACAAGGTTTTCTTCGATTGGTTCACCCAGTTGAGCAAAATAAGCACCACCAATGGTAAGTTTATTTTCAATGCCGGTTTTGATGCCCGTCATTACCTGCCGCTGTATAGAAATGTTATCTGGGCCACCCGGGTGGCAGGCGATTTTTCCTTTGGCAATCAGAAAGTGATCTACTACCTCGGTGGCGTGGACAACTGGCTGAAGCCAAAGTTCAACAATGCCAACACACCCGACCCTGATAATACATACACCTATCAATCACTGGCCGTGAATATGCGGGGCTTCACACAGAATGTGGCCAATGGCAACAATGCCGTCGTCATCAACAGTGAAGTGCGGGTGCCGGTATTCGCATCCTTATTCAACAAACCTATCAACAATGCCTTCTTAAGAAATTTCCAAATCATCCAGTTCATAGACCTGGGCACCGCCTGGAATGGCGCCTATGATAAAATAGAGCGGCCAAATGTGCGGTACTCCGTACCCGGCAACCCGATAACGGTAAAAATAAAAGCCGGTGGGGTGGGACCTTTTGCCGGAGGCTATGGCTTCGGCGCCCGCAGTACACTGCTGGGCTATTTCATCAGGGTAGATGCTGCCTGGGAAATGAATGTGTTCTTCAAAGGAAAGCCACAGTGGTACTTTGCACTGGGGCTGGATTTTTAA
>JAEUVL010000571.1 GCA_016786965.1 Chitinophagaceae bacterium | reverse complement strand
TAACCGATAGCTATCGGGATGGATTCCTTTTTTCATAACGTGATGATTTTGAAGGCTGCACGGATTTTGCCGTACAGGTTAAAAGATTATTTTTTGGGCGGCAAAGATAGGCCCGGGATGGGTTTTGGCCAAATATTATTGGGGGAGAAAAATACCATGATCGGCCAGCTTCTCTTGTCTGAACCCCCGTTTTCAGACAACTTAGCATAAGTCGGGACGGCCCTAAAAGATGAAAGCACCAAGTTAGCTCACTTTCCGGCTTTCGCCTTCCTGTTTACTTACCCGATGCTTTCTGGAGAATTTCCACCTTTTGAGGGGCTTCAGTTTCTCCCGGATCAACTTCCACCTTTTGAGGGGTTTCTGTTTTTCCAAGCACTTCCTTTTATTGCTAAAATTCCGTGCAGTTGTATATCAAATATAGTTTACTTAAACAGCCGTTTCCAAATTTTTGCCCTGTTTGATATGCACCCGTTTTGCACCGGGCAATGCACATTTTATAAGGCAAATCCGGTGTTTATGCAGGTTTTAATCCCTCATATTCACATATTGAAGGGGTATGCCGAGGTTGGCGTTCTTACAAAGCTGTATTACTTCCTGCAGATCGTCTATTTTTTTGCCGGTAACCCGCACCAGGTCATCATTTATGGAAGCCTGTACCTTCAGACCACTGTCTTTTATCAATTTTACTACTTTCTTGGCATCTTCCTGTACCAGGCCATTTCGCACTTTCACTTCCTTCTTCCATACTTTGCCGCTCTGTGCCCCTTCTTTGGAAGCATCGAAGGCTTCCGGTGCTATGCCCTGCTTGTGCGCCCTGCTGATGAGCACATCCAGTAGCTGGCGCATTTTCATATCATCATCTGTTTCCAGTTTGATGCTGAATTCTTTTTTATCCAGGTTGATCACTACATGAGAACCTTTGAAATCAAACCGGTTGGTGATCTCTTTGGTCACTACATTCACCGCATTGTCTAATGCCTGAGCGTCTACTTTGCTTACAATATCAAAAGATGGCATAGCTGGTTAGTTTTAGTTGGTTGATTATTGGCGGACAAGTTAATAAGTTAAGCGGGATACGCAAAAATAAAAAAGTCCCTCCTGGAAAAGAGGGACGTATGTTCTACCACATGAAAAACCTGTTTACTGACAGGCTATTCGTTTATATCAGTTACTGACCGCCCTGTCCTACCCTGTTCTGTTCATCCTGTGAAGCACTGTTGCGGCGGCGGGGGCTGTTTTGCTGGCCATTCTTTCCAAAGCGATAGGTGAAAGTGGTCGTTACCTGGCGGTTATCCCATTTGTTTTGCACCCTCGAGTCCACAATATCATATTCCGTTTTGCCTTTGTACCGCTGTATCCAGAAAGGGTCACGCAGGTTCAGCCGCACAGTACCCTTTCCTTTCAATACTTGTTTTTGTGCGCCAAAGTTTACCACATACATCGGCTCGTCTATGTTTAGCTGGTTCACTCCCCTGGCCCGGTAAAAACCTGACATCTCCACTGTAAATCCCTGCTTGATGGTGAAGGTCTGCGTCACATTGATCATGAAAGAAGTATAGGCCAGGTCCAATGGTTTGTTCTCATACACTCCTTCATAATGATTATTGAACACATTAAGGAAGATGTTCGAGTTCCACCACTTAGTAACAGTAATGGGTGCAGTGATAGCCACACCGATATTGGTAAACTTAGCCACATTATCAGAAGTGAGAAACAGCAGGTCCCCATCGGGCTTTACCAACTGAGAGATCACATTATTGGTAATATTATAATTAAGTGTGGTGATGAATTTTCCCTTGAAAGAATGACTCAACTCCATATTATGAGTGAACTGCGGCAGCAGGAAAGGATTGCCTTTTCTGTAGGATAAAGAATCAAGAAAATAAATAAAGGGATTCAGGTCCTGGTAGTTCGGCCTGTTGATCCGGCGGCTGTAAGAAACCGTAAGTTGGTTCTGTTTATCCACGGCATAGCTGATGAAAGCACTGGGGAACAAATTTGTGAAATTCCTTTTAAACGATGAATCATTATTTACCTGGTAGCCTTTAGCTATTGTATTCTCCAGCCTAAGTCCGCCCTGCAGTGACCATTTGCCAAATTGCTTATTGGCATTCAGATAAACGGCATTAATATTCTCATCATAGATAAAATGGTTTGACCTTGCATCATCCACCCATTTGGCACCATCCCACCTTGTATAGCTCACCAGGTTGTCATTCTCTACAAAACTGGTCTTTATACCGGCTTCCACTTTCCCCCCATTCTTCAGCGGGTGCACATAATCAGATTTGGCTGAATAGATACTGATCTTTGCAGGCAGGCGCCCTTTCAATACCAGTTCATTGCCCATTGTTTGCCACGCACCATCATAAAAGTCTGTGGTGAGTGTCATCCTGGAAGTGTTATCATACGCAATGAAATCAAAATCGGCTGTCAGCTCACGGCCAGTGGAATCAAACTGGTGACGGTAATTAAAATTGCTGGTCAGGTTTTTAAACTTAATGCGGTTATCAGTTTGAGATACCATGGTGGAAAGAGGCTGATAGTTGGCATCTGAAGTGGTGGTGATCGTTTGGGGAGTTGGATGACCCGAGAAAGCAAAGCCACTTACCACCACACCAAATGTATTCTTCTTATCAGCAAACAGATCGAGCCCAAGCTTCAGCGTGTGGTTATTATTGCCAAACTTAAACTGCGTTTCCACATCGCGGTAGCCTAATACTGTTTTATTCTCGTCAATGATCCGCCGGGTGATCTCTAACTGGCTCCGGCCCCGGAATACATTTGGGTTATAATTACCGAAGAAATTGATCTTGTTCTTCCGGTAATTAAAAGTGATGCTGTTCTGTGATTTAGGTATTACATAAAAAGTATTATTGGCCTCAAAGAAACTGGTGGTAATACCTGCCATAACAGACCCGTTGAAACCAGCTAACCGGCCTTTCTTTGTTTTTATATTGATCACACCTGAATTACCGGCAGCATCATACTTGGAGGAAGGATTCGTCATGATCTCAATCTGGTCGATAGCAGAAGCAGGCATATTCTTCAGCAGGTTGGCCAGGTCCGTTGGCGAAAGAAAGGTTTGTTTGCCATCCATCATCACGATCACCCCCGCTTTACCCCGAAGGCTCAGCACCCCATCATTACTTACCATGATGCCGGGAGATTTTTCCAGTACTTCCAGGGCAGTGGCACCGGCACTGGTGGGTGATGCATCCACATTCACCACGGTTTTATCGATCTTTGTTTCTATAAAAGGTTTCTTTGCCTGCACTGTCACTTCACCCAGCCCCTTTACTACCGGCTGCAATTGCATTGCTGCTAATTGTTTATTACTCTCTGCAGAGGCTACCGTTATTTTTTCACTTTGCTTATTTTCAAAACCCACAGCCGACACACTGATAAAGTATTCGCCTTCGGCAATATTCTCCAGTTCATACTTACCATCTTTGTTTGTAACAGCCGCTTTGGCTAATGAGGAGTCTTTTACTTTTAGTAACGAAACTGTAACGGAGGAAAGTGGGGTTCCGGAAGCATCCTGGATGGTGCCGGATAGTTTAGCGGGTTTGTTTTGCGCTGCGGAGTGCAACAAACAAGCAAACAAAAAAATACAGAGTGTAAGATATTTTCTCATGATCATGGCTATTGGTTAATGATTCAGTGGATATAAAATTCAGGCAATACAAAGAATAAGGAAAGAGAAATATGACAAGTTTCGTAGTATTCCTGACAAAGGGCAATTATGAGTTACCGATACACAAGCGGCAAATAACAGGTTTGATATTCACTGGTTGTGAAAGAATGTTAATATGCATATAAAAGGATTGTATGGACGACGAACGGAAGAAATGAATAGTACTTAATAAGTATAAGAAAGATGAATTGCCTATAATAAAATACATCCCCCGTTTTATCGGGGGATGTATTTTCATGACTATAAATTTATGTCCGCTGGTACTGATCAATTATTCACCGGTCTTTACCCTGTTCTTTTCATCATCAGCACCACCAGTTTTTCTTTTGGGGCTATTGCCCATCTTTCCTTTGCTGAAGCGGTAGGTAAACCCAAGCGATACCTGCCTTGAATCCCTGCGCTGCTGAAAGGCTGCATCAATATTGCTGAAGAGAGCTTTACCTTTTATCTTTTGTGTCAGGAAAATATCCCTTC
>JAEUVL010000570.1 GCA_016786965.1 Chitinophagaceae bacterium | reverse complement strand
GAACCGATATTCTTTGACGTATTAAAGAGCAATGATGGGATCAGCTTTTCGCTCATCGCCACGGTAAATAGTTATAATGATTATGTTTCTGAACAAAGTGTTTATTCATTCACAGATCCGGCATTAATCACAGGTAAAACCTTCTACAGGATCAGGATCAGGAATAATACAGGGGAAACAGAGTATTCAAGGATCGTACGTCTTTCCTTATCAGGAAATACCTTTGCCTTTCTTTCTGTCATTAACCCGTTCAGCACATCACTGGAGTTTGATGTATCATCCGATATTAATACAAAAGCAGACATCGAACTAATAGATGCAACCGGTAAATCAGTTAAACGAAAATCCATTGATCTTGTCACTGGTTCAAACAGCCTGCTGCTTGAAGAAACAGGCTTGCTTGGCGCAGGGGTATATTTCCTGCGGGTACATGCAGCAGGGCAAGTGATACAAAAAAGAGTAATCAAACAAACAAAGTAAACAATATTTAAATGCAAGGTCCGCTGTAATACCAATACAGGATGATACCCTTCTGGGAGAAATGATCTCTTTTATGATACCTGCATTTTGTCGCTTATTTCTGTGCTGGTTTCTACCGTAGTGTGTGTTTCGTTCTTTACATTCTTCTTAAAAAGTCTTTTTTGAAACAGTAATAATGTAATAACACCGGTAGAAATAGACGCATCTGCTATATTGAAGATAGGGCTGAAGAATTCAAATTTATCATTGCCGACAAATGGGAACCAGGAAGGAAATTGTCCTTTGAACATCGGGAAATATAACATATCCACCACGCTGCCGTGCAGGAAGGATGAATAGCCGCTGGAAGAAAATTCTGCAATGCCGGAATAAGAAACATAATCACCATTCATACCAATGGTAGGATCAAAATGCAACCCTTTGTCAAAGATCATCCCGTAAAACATACTGTCTATCAGGTTGCCCAATGCACCCGCATAGATCAGCGCAGCACAAATAATAAACCCGCGGCTGTATTGCTGTTTTACTAAACGACCAATATACCAGGTACCAAAGATCACGGCTGCCAGTCTAAACAGGGTTAGGATCATTTTACCTGTTTCATTGCCAAATTTCCAGCCCCAGGCCATGCCCGGGTTTTCAATGAAATGCAGACGAAACCATGACAGCCCTGTTATTTCGGTATCCCCGGTAGCATAATTGGTCTTGATCCAGATCTTCAAAGCCTGGTCCACCAGAATAACAGCCGCTATGATCAGCACGGCATACTTAAGTTTCAATGTCTTCATAATAATTGGCAAATATACAGGTTTGGCCCCGGAGCTTTTTAGCC
>JAEUVL010000543.1 GCA_016786965.1 Chitinophagaceae bacterium | reverse complement strand
TTTTCCTTTTTAAACCTGGCCAGCCGCAGGCACAGGCTGGTAAGTTGTGCAGGTTTCAGGTTGCCGAGTTCTTCTTTTATTTGCTGGATGGATAGAGAGGTCATGCAGTAAAATTAGGCTGTTTTGCATATCGATGGCGGGCCGGGTTACTCGAAATATATCTTCATTTTCAATCGTACCAGTTCCTTTTTCGGAACACCATCTTTACTGCTTTTATCAATGGCCAGGAAAAAAAGATAAAGCGGTTTGGTATTATCAGATACAGGGATTGCAGATTTGGTATCGGGAATATAAAACTGGTTGATCGTTTTGGTGCCCACCACGCTATCTTTAGTTACCAGTATATCTTTATCAAAGCGGTGCCAGTCCAGTTCAGGATCATAAAACCAAAAGGCCCAGCCATCCGTATTAATGATCAACTCTTTATCTTCATTAAAACTGGCTTCTGCTATGGCCAGGTAAGGCAGGTTCTTAAAATCAGGAACTGCTTCCTCTGCCTGCAGCCGGTAGATGGAATCTGAAAAACTGGCGAACAGGTACACCCCATCAAGATGATGCAACGACACCACCATTTTAAATGGTGCTTTGCTTAATGTTATCTCCTGGTTGCCGACCAGGATGCTCTCACTCCCCTGCTCTATCCGTACAGCTATTTTCTTTTGCTGTGCAGTTAGCAATATTGAAATGAACAGCGTAAAGCCTGCCAGTACTATTTTCTTCATGAAAAAAAAATTGATCTCAATAAAGCAAAAGACTAAAAATGTGGACGGAGATCTCCATTGCACTTTCCCGTTCGTGATGATGCTGCCGCTTACTGGTTCAGGAAAATAACTCAGGCAATGAGTTTTGCCGGTATTTCAATCGTCGTCTCACTTCTGTTTCACTTCTTCCCAGTGGTATCCTTTATCTTCCTGACCTTCATCCTGCCAGCCCGCAAACACAACCGGCTTTCCATTGCGAAGCACTACATAAAAATAATCCCCGGCACCGGCCCACCAGCCACCGCAGGCTGACAGGGCATCCTTTGGTATTTCGTATTGCTCATAAGATTCTTTAGTGATCTCGCTGCAGCCATTCACTGATTTTATCAGCGTTTCTTTTCCATCAGCCACCAGCAGTACATCTGCCTGAGGGGTCTCCATACTGTCAACTCCTTTGTCTTTACAATACAACCTGATTCCCGCTGGGTGCACAGTATCAGTTGTTGGTTTCTTTGCCGCCTGGTTCGTATCCGCAGAGGCGGGGTTATCCATTTTTTTATCCGATGTCTTATTGCCGCAGGCAAACAAAAAAAGAGAACCACAAATAACAGAAAGAAGGAAGCCGGCTTGTCGTTTCATGTAGTAGTATTAAGAATTCTTATATCCCGGAAAGATAAATAAATTTATTTTTCGCTGTTGTAATACCCGGGAGCAGGAAGAAAAATCAGGAGTTATTTCCCCGGAATAGAGGGTCTCACTTCTATCTTACTCGGCAATGTTCTCGGGTTCATTTTCAAAAGATCAGCTACCATCTGTCCGATATCCTCGGGCTGTATCTTCCAGGCATCTGCATCTGTGGGAATATGATCAGCAAAATGAGTGGCAACTGAACCCGGCATAATGGTAGTCACTTTAATACCATGTTTTCGCAGATCAAGCATGATGGCCTGCGAAAAGCCAACCAGTCCAAATTTACTGGCATTATAAGCAGCACCGTTCTCAAAAAAATTGGCACCGGCCAAACTGGCAATGGTAATGATATACCCTTTCGATTGCTTCAATGCAGGGATGCTTGCTTTCACACTGTTGAATACACCAGTGAGGTTAGTATCGATGGTGTCCTTCCATTCTTCGGCAGACAGGTTTTCAATATTGGCGAAATGGCCTACACCGGCATTAGCCACCAGCACATCCAATTGCCCGAAATGGGCAACTGTCGCTTCAATTGCTTTTAATTCAGAAGACAACGAGCTAACGTCTGATTCAAGTGCAAGGATCATTGACGGATCTTTGCTCAATGATTCTGCAGCCTGTTTGGCGGCAGCCATCGTTCTGCTGGTGATGGCTACTTTCATCCCGTTATCCAGCAATGCTTTAGCTATACCATAACCAATGCCTTTGCTTCCTCCTGTGATATAGGCTATTTTTCCTGTAAGTGTATTCATAAGTGAAATTGATATGAGAATTGCAACAAATGTACTATTGACAGATCACTTTACTGATAAATTTACCGAAATCTCCTATTACGATGAATCCGTTCGCCTGTAAAGTGTGAATAATGAAACTTCAACAGATGCTTACATAATATTTCCGGCAACAGTTTAGCAGAACTTTGCATGAAAGAACATTTCACACAAATCATTAAAATAAAATCATGAACGGTAAAAAGATCATACAGTTATTTCCGGCATTGCTACTGCTGCTGGCATTTTCACCTGTATTTGCACAAACTGATGCGCCATCAAAGTTTGAAATGAAAAAAGATGGTGATGGCGACGGTGTTAAAAATAAACGGGACAAATGCCCCTCCACTCCACCGGGGGTAGTGGTAGATGGTACCGGATGCCCGGTTGATACAGATAAAGATGGAGTGTCTGACTACCTTGATAAATGTCCGGATCTGCCGGGTACTGCCGAAATGAATGGATGCCAGGACAGAGACAAAGACGGTGTGAGCGATATTGATGACCGCTGTGCAGATGTGCCGGGCGCCCCGAGATTTAAAGGATGCCCCGATAGTGATGGTGATGGTATCGAAGATTCAAGAGATAAATGTCCTAATGCAAGTGGGTTGGATATGTTTGAGGGATGCCCGGACAGTGATGGCGACGGCATTACAGATGCGAATGACAAATGTCCCGGCACTATTAAAGGTGTAAAAGTAGATGCGGCCGGATGTGCGGCGGATAGTGACAGGGACGGCATAACAGATGCAGCCGATAAGTGCCCGGGCACTGCTGCGGGAATTAAAGTCGATATGTATGGATGTCCGGCTGATACGGATGGTGATGGAGTGACAGATGCGAACGATAAATGTCCCGGTATAATTGGTGATGCAAGTAATTACGGTTGCCCGCTGGCAAAAATTGAAAAACCCAGGCGTTTACAATTTGCGGCACGAAGGATCAGCTTTGATACAAAAAACTCATTGGTAAAAACATCCTTCTATCCAATGCTGGACGAAGTGGCTAATATAGTTAATGAATATCCAGATTATAACTTGAGGATCAGTGGCCATACAGATGGCACAGAGAAAGACCCGGCCACCCTTTCCAACAGCCGTGCTGATGCAGTAAAATCTTACCTGCTGAGCAAAGGTGTGGCAGAAAGCCGCATTGTAACTGATGGATATGGCAAAACAAGACCTCTCAGTACTAATGGTAATGCTACCGGGAGATCACAAAACAGGCGGGTGGTATTGGAATTATATATCAGGTAAGCAGCAGGATACAACAGACCATTAAGATCACACAAATAGCCAATCCCATGTATTAGCAACAATTATCAGGCGGTCCTTCACTACAAGTTTCATTAGTATACTTTAATGAATACTGATACTGTCGGCCATTGAATGTGCATTTTCCCACCCCTTTACCCTTGTATTCTATGAAAACCACACATTATTAAAACATTTTTATGAAACAGGTATCCATTTTACTATTAAGTCTTTTAACAGCCGTAACCGTATATACACAAGAACCCGGCAATTCGGTCACTATCTCCGTAACTGGCAATAAGAACCTGCAGATACAGGTAGATGCAAGAAACTATACTCTCAGTAACTATACCCCTGCTGGTAATAAAACAAGCATTACTGTCAGCGATCTGTTGACAGGCCTTCACAGCTTGCAGGTATCAAGAACAAACCTGAACTCAAACCGTACTGAAAACATTACGTCCCCCTTCACCCTTCGGTACAGGTTTAATATGGTGATCAAAGTCAACGAAGACGGTAGCCTGGAACTGCTGGAAACGGCCAATCCGGGAACCAACGATAACCTTGTGGCGATCAGTGCTGCCAATTTTAATATTTTACTGAGGAACGTCAGGAACCAGCGGTCAAATACTGGGAAGGTATCCCTGGTAAATAATGCATTTACTAATGCAAAATATTATTACTCCACTAACCAGGTAAGGCAGCTATTGCTTTTGGTTCCTGCGGAGGCAGACAGGATCCAGTTGGCCAAATCATCCTACCGGGTCATTGCTGACCCCGGCAATTTTCACCATTTATATGATCTGCTTAAAAGCCAGGCAGGAAGGAATGAAATGGAAGAATATGTGTACCAGTATTATGATAATGACGACACCAACATTGCAATGACTGATGTAAACTTTACGGCTTTACTTAATACCATTCGCCAGCAATGGCCGGTGAGGACGCAAATGACCTCTCTGACAGATGCTTTCAACACCAGCGAAAATCACTTTACTGTTGCCCAGGCCAGGCAACTGATCCAACTCATTAATGCAGAAAAGAACAAATTACAATTAGCCAAATTGTCTTACCGCAGCATCATCGACCGGAATAATTTTACCCAGCTATATACAGTGCTTAACAACCAGGTGAGCAAAAATGAACTGGATGCGTATGTAAAAAATTACCGCGAAGAAGGTGATAACAATATGGCCATGACCGATGCCAGTTTTACTTCTTTATACCGGACTATTCAGCAACAATGGCCGGTAAGTACACAGGTCACTTCATTAACAGATGCTTTTTCAAATACAAGCAATCACTTTACCTCCAGCCAGGCCAGGCAATTGATACTGTTAGTCAGTGCTGAAAGCAACCGGCTGCAATTAGCCAAATTATCTTACCATAGTATTACCGACCGTGGCAATTTCAACCAGCTTTATACGATAATCAACAGCCAGTCGGGTAAGAATGAACTGGAAGCGTATGTAAATAATTACTACGAGGATACGGAAGATAATGGTACGGTGGCAGCCATGACCGATGCTAACTTTAATCCTCTTTACCAGGCCTTACAAAGAGAATGGCCGCTGAGTGCCCAGTTGAATTCAATAACCGAAGCATTTAACAATACAGGCAACCGGTTTACCACTAACCAGGCGGGTCAGCTGATCCAACTGGTGAGTGCTGAAAATAACCGGCTGCAACTTGCTAAAGTATCATACCGCAGTATTACCGACCGGGGTAATTTCACCCAGGTGTACACATTGCTAACCACACAGGC
>JAEUVL010000041.1 GCA_016786965.1 Chitinophagaceae bacterium | reverse complement strand
TCGGTGATAGCGGCATTCCATTCTGTTTTCACTAAAACGATACAGGCATCCTTTTTCAGAATGCCTGTATCAATATCTAATAACTTACTGTTGCTTACGTCAGCCATAATTAATTCTCAGTACTGTAAACTCCCATTTGAGCCAGGTATGTATCGGCATCAAATGCTTGTTGGGTGTTGGGGAATTTATCTTTTATTTCTTTGTACAGTTCGGTAGCTGCTTTATTATCATTCAGGCTGCGCTGGGCCAGGTAAGCTGCCATGAAAAGACTTTCTGCTGAACCAGCCACATCTTTTTCAAAATGGTGTCCGGCCTTTTTGTAGTAGTCAAATGCTTCTTTGTTCTTACCCAGATCGCCATACGCATCAGCGATGAGCTTATAGGCCCTTGCCTGCACTGGTTTAGAAGAAGAACTGAATTTTTTCAGGTATTTGATGGCTTTCTCGTTATCATTTAATTTGAGATAACAAACACCTGCATAAAAATTAGCCAGGTTACCGGCTTCTGTGCCACCATATTTGTCAATTACTTTCAGAAAACCCCAGTACTGGCCGTCGCCATTCAACGCCAGGTTTACCGAATCCATACGGTAGTATTCCTCTGCTTTAAAAATAGCATCGGCGGCTTTTGTTTCTTTGGGGGCCTTTACGAAATTCTTATAGGCGTACCAACCGCCACCGAGCAGGATAACAGCTAAACTGGCAATGGTCAATACCTTCCCATATTTTCCCCAGAAGTCTTTTGCTTTTGCAATCACCACTTCGCCGGCGTCCTGGTTCTGCACAACTTTCTTGTCTGACATATTCTTGTTTCTTGGTTTATAATTTTTTTGTTCTGTCGTTTTTCGGTGTCCGGAGACACCGTATCATTAATCAACTATAAAGGGATAATTCTTATCCATGTACACATCTTTCAGCACTTCATCATCATCCGGCCAGGGGCTTTCCTCTGCAAATTTTACTGATTCAGCTACGATATCATCTACTCTTTTGTTGATGGCATCGATCTCTTCCTGGGTGGCATATTTGTTATCCAGGATGGTCTTTAATACCATTTGGATGGGGTCTTTGCTCTTATACTCATCTACTTCTTCCTTTGTCCTGTATTTCTGTGGATCGCTGATAGAGTGGCCTTTATAGCGGTAAGTTTTGATTTCGATTAAAGTAGGTCCGCCCTTCTCTCTTGCTCTTTTCACTGCCCTGCCGATGCCTTCATGCACGGCCTCGGGACTCATACCGTCAATAGTGTCTGCGGGCATTTCGTAGCCATCCGCCAGTTTATAGATGTCAATTACGTTGGAGGTACGTTCTACAGAGGTACCCATGGCGTAGTTGTTGTTCTCGCAAATAAAGATAACCGGCAGCTTCCACAGCATGGCCAGGTTAAAGGTTTCGTGGAGCATACCCTGGCGGGCGGCGCCATCGCCAAAATAGGTCAGTACCACGTTATCAGTACCGCGGTATTGCTCTGCAAAAGCCAGCCCTGCACCGGTACCGATCTGTGCCCCTACAATACCGTGTCCGCCAAAAAATCCGACATCTTTCCCGAAGAAATGCATACTGCCGCCTTTTCCTTTGGCGCAGCCGGTCGCTTTGCCATAAAGTTCAGCCATACAGCTGTTGACCGGAACGCCTTTGGCAATGGCCAATCCGTGGTCTCGGTAAGCCGTAATCATCAGGTCTTCGGGACGGGTAGCCGTAATACAACCTGCCGCTATGGCCTCCTGGCCCACATACGCATGAAAGAAGCCCCGGATCTTACCATCCATTTTATACTTCTCTTCGGCCATCAGTTCAAACTGGCGGATAAGCTGCATCAGCTCGTACCAGTAGAGATATGTTTCCTTCGAA
>JAEUVL010000030.1 GCA_016786965.1 Chitinophagaceae bacterium | reverse complement strand
TGTATTGGCAATGGCCTGCGGCTCGGGCAGGAGGATATCGATCTTTTTTTGAACGGTATCGGTACAGCCTACGGAGTTGCGGGCAAAGAGTTGTACGGTGTATTGTCCGCTGGTGGTGTAGCGATGGGTAATGGCTGATTCACCCTGGCTGCTTTCATCGTCGCCAAAATTCCAGGCATAGGAGGCTTTGTTGTTCTTTACCCGGAAGGTGAGCTGTCCGGGCTGGCCTTGTTCTGTAAATGTGAAGTCAGTATTGAGGGGCTGCAGTTGTATAGTTTTGATCACGGTATCACGGCAGCCGGATCTGCTGGTGACGATGGCCCTTACTTTATAGGTGCCATAGTTTTGGTAGGTGTGTACAGGGTTCTTTTTATTGGAGGTGCTGCCATCGCCAAAGGACCATTGTATGCGGCTGAAGTTTTTTTGTTTGGCGGCGGCGAGGGTAAACTCTACGGTCTGGCAATCGGAGATGGTGTGGTCGAATGTGGCTGCTACTTTATTGTCGCCGGTGCAAGGGGTATTGGTAGTGGGGGTGTTGCAGAGGGCGGTGATCTCTTCTTTGGTGAGTGCCCTGTTGTATATTCTTACTTCGTCGAGGCAGCCATTGAACCAATAGGGAAATTTGGGGTTATCGAGTTTGCCGAAAAAAAGATCTTCCCGGTTTGAGAAGGCATAATTGCGGGATGTTCCTTTTGCCTGGAGGTTGCAATCGACATACAGAAGGGAGTTTACGCCATCGTAGGTATAGGTAAGTAAATACCATTTACCAGTGACAATATAGTTTTTGGTCATGGGAACGGTATAGGGGCCGTAGAAGGATTGTCTTTTTGTATCCGGTATAGGATTGTAGCAGTTATTTCCGTTGGAGGAATGGTTATCATCAAAGGTGAGCAGATAGTTTCCGTTATCTACATCGGAATGGCCTTTCATGATGATCCTGTTGCCGTGACATTCACCGGCATAAAACCCATTTACTTTGACCCAGGCGCTCATGGAAAAAGGGCCGCGGAAGCGCAGGGAAGGATTGTCGGGGATGCGAATGAAATTGCTTTTGCCATTAAAAAAGCAGGCCGCATTGGGTTTCCCGAGACGGTCGGTAGTAAATGTTGCTTTTACCTGGGAGGGATTATTGTTATTACCGCTTTCATCGTTTGCATTGTTATTAAAAGGGTAGTAGGCTACGAGGCCTTTGTCAAGGTTTACCTGTGCTGCGAGGGTATTTGATAAAATTAAAATGATAAACAAGAACAAGGTCGGTCTCATAATTGATTGGTTTACCAGTGGCCTGTAAAAAGGATCGTTAATAAAGGGTATTAGTTTACCTGATCAATACAAAGGTGCCTTTTCTGAAGACGGATGGATTGCAGGTTGTTTGTCAACGGTTACATATCAGATCCCCGTATAGTTCTGCGGGGTTATTTTTTTCAGTTCTTTTTTGACCTCGTCTTTTACCTTCAGACCATCTATAAACTGTTGGATGGCTTTTTTGTCGATCTTGTTGTTTCCCCTTGTCAGGTCTTTCAAAGCCTCGTAAGGATTAGGATAGTTCTCCCTGCGGAGAATGGTTTGTATGGCTTC